>CALHST010000129.1 GCA_938038825.1 uncultured Paracoccaceae bacterium
AGCGCTCTACCAACTGAGCTAATCACCCGATCTGCCGCCTTTTAAGCGAAGATTTGGGGGGTCTGCAACCCCTCTTTTACAGTTGTTTGTGAACACCGTTTTCCACGACATACACCATGCCCTGTCCGCCCGGCAAATCCCCCACGCTCGCGGACGGTTTTCCCAGTGCCACTGTGCGCAACATGCGCGAGGTGATGCCGTGGGTCACACAAATCGTGGGGCCGGTCAGGCTGTTCAAGAAATCCGTACAACGCGCGCGCAGCCCTGCGAATCCTTCGCCGCCCGGCGCATGTTCGTACAACGCCAAAGGCCCATCTGGCGTGTCTTCCAAAACCAGCCCCGAGGCCGAAATATCCGCGCGCAATTGACCGGACCATGCGCCAACCTCAATTTCGCGCAACCGATCATCTGTGCGCAAAAACAACGCCTGACGTGCCAACGCAATGGCCGCCGTTTCAAATGCCCGGCCCTGTGGGCTGACCCGAATATCAAACGCAGACAGATCCAGCGTCGACAACACCCTGGCCAATTGACGCGCATGACCCTGTCCGGTTTCCGTCAAAGGCGAGTTCAACGCGCCCTGAAAACGTCCCTCGGAATTCCATTCCGTTTCGCCATGACGCATCACGTAAATTGGGTGAAAAGACATGTATTTCCTTAACTTAGTCGTAGAGGTTCACCTGCGTTGATACGCCCGCCACCAGGCCAAAAGCGCGACGATATTCCGCAACTGCCCATATGATCCTGTATTTTCGTTGGCCTTACACTTTCGGCTGACGCAGCTTCGCGATGGTGATCCGCGCTTTGTCAGTCTCTTTCGCGCGCTGCAGCTTGAGCTTGCCCAAAGGTGGCAAATTCAGCTCTTGCCCATCTGCGATGGCCTCCCCCAACGTTGCCAAAACGGCATCTACAATCGGTTTCACATCCCGAGGCTTGGCCCCCGACCGCATGACCACAGCCGAAATCAAATCTGGCTTGCGAAGCACACCGGAACTGACAATAGGCTCGGCCGCCGCAACAATTGTGGGTTCCACAACGCGCGCTTCTGGTGCTTCCGGCGGCGTCGGCACTTTGGGTTTTGTTGTTTTTGGGGAAGCTGCTGTTTTGGTCTTTGTTGCTTTAGGACTCGTTGTTTTTGCCATTTTGTGCCCGCGCCAGTTGCATGAAGGTTGTGCAAACCTACCCTGCCCGGCCCGCATGTACCACCAGAAGTCGCGCGATGAGCCCAGAAAGCAATACGGGCGCCCCAAATTGAGACGCCCGCATCACTGATAGATCGCAAGGATTAGTGCGCTGTGGCACCAACTTCGCTGATTGCGGCTTTTGCAGCGGCGGCGGCGGCCGCTTCTTCCGCTGCTTCATCCCATTCGATGGGCTCTGGCGTGTCGATCAGCGCATGTTTCAGCACTTCGGATACGTGGGTGACAGGAATGATTGTCAGCCCTTGTTTGACGTTGTCCGGGATCTCGACCAGATCTTTTTCGTTTTCTTCCGGGATCAGCACAGTTTTGATACCGCCCCGCAATGCAGCCAGCAGTTTTTCCTTCAAACCGCCAATCGGCATCGCATTTCCGCGCAAGGACACTTCGCCCGTCATGGCAATGTCTTTCTTCACCGGAATCCCGGTCAAAACAGACACAATGGATGTGACCATTGCCAAACCGGCTGAAGGGCCATCTTTGGGTGTTGCGCCATCAGGCACGTGTACGTGAATGTCGATGATATCGAACTTCGTCGGTTTCACCCCGATTTCAGGCGCAATGGATCGCACGTAAGAGCTTGCCGCGTCGATGGATTCTTTCATCACATCGCCAAGCTTACCGGTGGTCTTCATCCGCCCCTTACCGGGCAGTTTCAACGCTTCGATATGCAACAGATCACCCCCAACAGAGGTCCAGGCCAAACCGGTCACAACACCAATCTGATCTTTGTTCTCTGCCAGCCCGTACCGGTATTTTTTCACACCCAAGAAATCATCCAGATTGTCTTGCGTGACTGTGACGGACTGCACCTCTTTCTTGATGATCTTGGTCAGTGATTTACGCGCCACTTTTGCGATCTCACGTTCAAGATTCCGCACACCGGCTTCCCGTGTATAGGTGCGGATCATTTCGCCCAACGCCTCGTCCGTCAGTTCAAATTCCTTGGCTTTGAGGCCGTGGTTTTTGATCTGCTTGGGGATCAGGTGCTGCTTGGCAATCTCGGATTTTTCATCCTCGGTATAGCCAGCCAGCGGAATGATCTCCATCCGGTCCAGCAACGGTCCCGGCATGTTATACGAATTCGACGTGGTCAGGAACATCACGTTCGACAGGTCATATTCGACCTCTAGGTAGTGATCCACAAAGGTGGAGTTCTGTTCCGGGTCCAACACTTCCAGCATGGCGGATGCCGGATCGCCCCGGAAATCCTGCCCCATCTTGTCGATTTCATCGAGCAAGATCAGCGGGTTCGTCGTTTTGGCCTTTTTCAACGCCTGAATGATCTTACCGGGCATAGATCCGATATAAGTCCGGCGGTGACCCCGAATTTCGGATTCGTCACGCACCCCACCCAACGAGATGCGGATGAATTCACGCCCAGTTGCCTTGGCAACAGACTTACCCAACGACGTCTTCCCAACACCGGGAGGACCCACAAGGCACATGATCGGGCCTTTAAGCTTCTTGGAACGCTGTTGCACAGCCAAATATTCCACGATCCGCTCTTTGACCTTCTCCAGACCATAGTGATCGTCGTCCAACACCTTTTGCGCGCGGCCCAGATCCTTTTTCACGCGGGACTTCGTACCCCACGGAATGGCAAGCATCCAATCCAGATAATTGCGCACCACTGTGGCCTCGGCACTCATCGGGGACATGTTTTTCAGCTTTTTCAGCTCGGCTTCGGCCTTTTCGCGCGCTTCTTTGGACAGATCAGTCCCGCCGATCTTTTCTTCCAGTTCCGCAACTTCGTTCTGGCCCTCTTCGCCATCACCCAGTTCCTTCTGAATGGCTTTCATTTGCTCATTCAGATAATATTCGCGCTGCGTGCGCTCCATCTGGGATTTGACACGCGTTTTGATTTTTTTCTCGACTTGCAGCACAGACATTTCGCCCTGCATCAAGCCATAAACTTTTTCCAAACGTTCGCTCACGCTCAGCGTTTCGAGAAGATCCTGTTTTTGATCGACTTCAATGCCCAGATGACCCGCAACAAGATCCGCCAATTTGGCTGGTTCTGTGGTTTCACCAACAGCCGTCAACGCCTCTTCCGGGACGTTCTTTTTGACCTTGGCATAGCGTTCAAATTCGTCGGTTACCGACCGCAGCAACGCTTCGGTGGTCGCCATATCGCCCGGCATTTCGGTCAGATATTGCGCACGCGCTTCAAAAAAGACGTCGTTTTCCAGAAATTCCGTGATGCGCACGCGCGCCACGCCTTCGACCAGCACTTTGACAGTGCCGTCCGGCAATTTCAGCAGCTGCAGCACATTGGCCAGCACGCCCGCTTTATAGATGCCGTCAGACTCTGGATCATCCTCGGATGGATCACTTTGGCTGGACAGCAAAATCTGTTTGTCGTCCCCCATCACCTCTTCCAAGGCTTTGACGGATTTTTCCCGTCCCACGAACAGCGGCACGATCATATGTGGGAACACCACAATATCGCGCAGCGGCAGGACTGGGTAGGAAGCGTTTAGAGGCTCTTGCATGCTCTATCCTTGTTATTCTTGGCAAGATGGTCTGGTCCCTTTAAAAGGCAACCCAATCATCTCCAGTTTACGAAAGCTTTACCTGTGGACGCGCACCCGCGGTGTCAAGGCATGCCTGTTTCGCGATACAATGCCTTGCCCGGAAAGGCGGTGCAACGTGACAGTGACGTTATGCACAGAAAAATGGGAAAGTATTGCAATCACGCCCGCCTTGGGGGGGCAGGTCGGCAAGAAGTCTGTCACTATCTAAACAAACGCAACAGTGGCCAGTAACGTCACAAAGGCCCAAGAACTTACAAAAATCGCAAACCGCATAGCAGACATCCTTCTTACCCCCCAGTTACACCCATAACGAGATCAAGATTTGCAACACAGTCAGGAAATCCTGACTTCTCTCGATCTATTTGGCAGACTCTGAGCAAAACTCGTTAAAAATCGTACCCCCAGTATCCAATGATTATGGCAGCAACAGGGTGACCCGTGTCACACCGTCACATATTTTCGTGAAAACTCTTTCGTTTGGTTTAAACCGCCGCGGCTCAATTGCTTGGGTTTTATGCTGATTTTCGCAAAACAGCCCTGCTTTTATGCACTGCATGTACGCAAAAATGTCGCCTAAAAGACTGTCGACTTACAGTGGATCTATGTCGCCTTGCGCGCGCCCGTCATGGAACGCTGTTTGCCAGGCGTCAAATGTACCAGCCGCAATCGCGTCGCGCATTCCCTGCATAATGTCTTGGAAGTAATGCAGATTGTGCCATGTCAGCAGCATAGAACTGATGATCTCTTGGCTGCGGAACACGTGATGCAAATAGGCGCGGGAATACTTTTGGCAGGTGGGGCACCCACAGTTTTCGTCCAGCGGGCGCGGATCGTCCATATGGCGCGCATTTTTGATATTGAGCACTCCGTGGCGTGTAAACACTTGCCCTGTGCGGCCGGATCGTGACGGCAACACACAATCCATCATATCAATACCGCGCGCGACGGCCCCCACGATGTCATCCGGCTTGCCAACCCCCATAAGATACCGGGGTTTGTCTTCGGGCAATTGCGCGGGCGCATAGTCAAGGCAGCCAAACATGGCCTCTTGCCCCTCGCCCACGGCTAGACCGCCAACGGCATAGCCTTCAAATCCAATCTCGCGCAGGGCCTCGGCACTTTGAGCGCGCAGGTCTTGCTCTAACCCGCCTTGTTGAATGCCAAACAGCGCATGTCCGGGGCGGTCACCAAAAGCGTCGCGCGACCGTTTGGCCCACCGCATGGACAGTTCCATGCTTTGTGCAATGCGATCCCGATCCGCAGGCAATGCGGGGCATTCATCAAAGCACATCACAATATCTGACCCGAGCAGGCGCTGAATCTCCATCGAGCGTTCTGGCGACAACATGTGTTTGGAGCCATCAATATGGGATTTGAAAGCCACGCCCTCTTCCGTGAGTTTGCGCAGATCGGCCAGGCTCATCACTTGAAAGCCGCCGCTATCCGTCAGAATGGGGCGATCCCAGTTCATGAATGTGTGCAAACCGCCCAGCCGATCAATGCGTTCAGCCGTGGGGCGTAGCATCAAATGATACGTGTTGCCCAGCAGGATATCTGCGCCCGTTTCACGCACCGATTCCGGCATCATCGCTTTGACCGTGGCCGCCGTGCCCACGGGCATAAAAGCAGGCGTGCGAATGTCGCCGCGTGGTGTTGAGATCACGCCAGTGCGCGCAAGCCCATCAGTTGCATTCAATTCAAAAGAAAAACGAGACATCGACGCGCCTTTAACATGGTTATCCCCGGCATATACAGCGCGGATTTCCTTGTAAACGCCCCCATTTCACACCATATGTTGTGCATAACTTCCAATAAGGAACACCGGACAGTGACACTCGAATCCATACTCGACTTCCTTCCCAATGGATCCATCGGCTGGATCATTTTAGCAGTATTTCTTTTTGTCATCCTGTTTAAAGGGGTCAAATTCGTTCCCCAATCTGAAAAACATGTGGTCGAACGCTTTGGCCGTTTGCGCAAAGTGATGGGACCGGGACCAAATTTCATTGTCCCGTTCTTTGACGTGGTGCGCCACGAGGTGTCGATCCTTGAACGCCAATTGCCCACCGCCAGTCAGGACGCTATCACCAAAGACAACGTATTGCTTCAGGTGGACACGTCGGTGTTTTACCGCATCACCAATCCGGAAAAAACGGTGTACCGGATCCGCGATGTGGACGGTGCCATCGCCACCACAGTGGCCGGTGTTGTGCGCGCGGAAATCGGCAAGATGGACCTGGATGAGGTTCAGGCCAATCGCGACAACCTGATTGCCACCATCAAAACCAGTGTTGAAGACGCGGTTGACGATTGGGGGATTGAAGTGACGCGGGCTGAAATTCTGGACGTGAATCTGGATCAAGCCACCCGCGATGCGATGTTGCAGCAATTGAATGCGGAACGGGCCCGTCGTGCCCAAGTGACCGAAGCCGAAGGGCAAAAACGGTCTGTGGAACTGTCTGCGGATGCAGATCTGTACGCCGCAGAACAAACCGCCAAGGCCCGTCGCGTTTTGGCCGATGCCGAAGCTTATGCCACCCACGTTGTTGCCGTTGCGATCAATGAAAATGGTTTGGAAGCGGCACAATACCAGATTGCGTTGAAACAGGTCGAAAGCCTGACAGCACTTGGCAAATCCGAAGGCAGCCAAACCGTTGTGCTTCCGGCAAATGCGCTTGACGCCTTTGCCAATGCCTTTTCCTTGCTGAAAGGAGGTTCAAAGTGACAGGTTGGCTCACGCTTTGGTGGGCTTGGATCGCTTTTGCCATGGTTCTTGGCATTATCGAAATCCTGGCCCCCGGATTTATCTTTCTTGGCATCGCCTTGGGCGCGGCCATCGTGGCGCTGCTGTTGTTGGTGATGCCCGACGTGATCGCAGGTTTGGGCTTTAGCACCATGATGGCCCTGTTTGCGGCCCTGTCTTTGGTGTCTTGGTTGGGATTGCGCTATGCGTTTCGCCACCAATCCAGCGGCGCTGAGATTTTTACAGATGATGTGAACGATTAGTCATCACCTGGATGCGCACGCAGCGCATCTTTCCCTGCCCCACATAGCTTCTGGTTGAGACCTGCGGCATCGCTTGATAGCGTGATCACACTTCATTGTGGGCAGGGACGATCATGACAGACAACAAACTGGAATTTGGCTGGGAAGAATGGGTGGCCATGCCCGACCTTGGGCTTCCTGCCTTGAAAGCCAAGATCGACACAGGCGCGCGCACCTCTGCTTTGCATGCTTCAGACATCGAAGTCTTTGGTCCCAACAACAAACCAAAAGTGCGGTTCATTGTGCACCCGGTTGCCGGGGATGACACAGTGGCGATCCCCTGTTCAGCCAATATCCTTGATCGACGCGAGGTGACTTCGTCCAACGGCGAAAAGGAAATGCGTTATGTGATTGGGTCCAAAATCGCTGTCGGCGGGCAAAGCTGGCCTATTGAGATCACACTGACCAACCGCGCCAACATGACATCGCGCATGTTGCTGGGGCGTCAGGCATTGGGCGAACATATCTCGATCACCGCGTCGGATCGTCGCCTGCAACCTGACCTCAGCTATGATGTGTACCGCTCGGCGGGCCTGCGCAAAACGGCGCCAAAGCGATCCTTGCGCATTGCTGTGTTAAGCCGCGAAGACAATTATTCCACCCGCCGTCTTGTTCAGGAAGGCGAAGCACGGGGCCATACGGTCGAGGTTATCGACACCACCCGGTGTTATATGGCGATCAACGCCTTGTCGCCGGAAGTCCATTACGATGGAGCCCGCCTGCCCCGCTATGACGCCGTGGTGCCGCGCATTGGTGCATCTATCACCCCGTATGGCACTGCCGTCATTCGCCAGTTTGAAACCATCGGAACCTATTGCGTGAACGGCTCTGCCGGGATCGCGTCATCGCGCGACAAACTGCAGGCGCATCAAATTCTGGCGGGCCTGCATATCGGGATGCCCACAACGGCCTTTGCGGCCTCTCCCAAGGACACCAAAAACCTGATGGAGCTTGTGGGCAGTGCGCCGATGATTGTGAAGCTGTTGGAAAGCACACAAGGAAAAGGTGTGGTTTTGGCAGAAACCAAAAAGGCCGCTGAATCAGTGATTGATGCCTTTCGCGGCCTGCGCGCCAACTTCCTTGTGCAGCAGTTCGTGAAAGAAGCAGCTGGTGTTGATATCCGCTGTCTTGTTGTCGGGGGCAAAGTGGTTGCCGCCATGAAACGCACCGGGGCCGAAGGTGATTTTCGGTCCAATCTGCATCGTGGGGGATCGGCCAAAGTGGTCAAAATCACCCGTGAAGAACGTGCAACAGCCGTCAAAGCGGCCAAGGCGTTTGGATTGGGCGTGGCGGGTGTTGATCTGTTGCGCGCGGAAGACGGGCCAAAGGTGCTCGAGGTTAACTCCTCCCCCGGATTTGAAGGCATCGAAACCGCAACTGGCAAAAACATCGTCGGGCAGCTTTACGACGAGATCGAAGAGCACGCAGCCCCGCGTCCAAGTCGGCGCAAGGTCAAAACAGCAGGATAAGCGATCTGTCGACCTGTGGAGCCCGCGTCAATATGTTTTGTGCACTGCATGTCCTTCTTCGACCAACAGGTCGTTCAACTGCGTCCCATCGGCAAGGAAAATACGCACAAGGTAACGCCCGTACTTTCCTTTTTCGTCCTTTTCAGACTGGATGCGGAACCATTCCAAACCGTCAAGCTTGGCGCGCACGAAATCGCGCGCGGCGATGCCAGCTTCCTTTGATGCTTTGCGGTTCACTTCCGGTGTGTCGATCCCAAACAGCCGACACGGACCCAATCGAAACGAATGGCCAAAGCCCAAATCGACTTCAAGCCAGACAGTGTCGCCATCATACACAGGGTGCCGCCCGTTGGAGCGTTCCATCAATCGTGCGCTATATTCATACATCTTGGTCCCTCCGTTTGTTGTTTCTCAACTCATACGCTGGGTACACGACGCAAAGCTTAGCAAAGGATCGCGCATCGCCCTATGCCTATCTTGTTGCAGCCGGATCCGCTCTGGTGGCTGTTTGACCCAGACGGGGATCCTGCACATTGTGTTGGCGCGGAATGCAGGAAGCTTAACCAAAACTCCCGCATCACGCGCACTGGGCACAAATACACCACAATTCATCAGGTTTTCTGCCCAAGAAATTCCACAAAAGTCGGGCACGAACACGGGGATCGCTGGGTGAAGCCCGGCTTGTTTATTTTGTGGAGAGTACGTGATGATAAGACTAGCTCTAACAACGGCTTTACTCCTTGGCGCTGCCTCGACTGCCTCGGCCCAAAGCGTTGACGCCTACCCGGAAGGGACATACCAGAAAATCAAAGCAGCCTTCCTGGAAGGTGACGTGGACAACAATGTCGATATGTTTTCTGCACAAGACGTTGCAAAAATCTTTGCTGTCTATGCAAATGATTTTGAAGACCTGCCAGAGGACGACGCCGCAGCTGTCGTGGTTGCAGACGTCATCAAGTAATTCCTGAACACCGTTTCGCGGACCGAACAGACGCGACTCGCCACCAGATTGCAGACGGGTCCATCCCTTTGGGTGGGCCCGTTTCGTTTGCTTGTGACATCGCCTTTTGGAAACCAGCATGAAACACCAGCCATCAACACACTGAAAATGCGTGATTTTCATGAGTTCCCGTTTCTGGACACGCAGCAAAAGATCCGATTGTGACCCGCCTCACACCCTGTTCCGGGCGCAGTGTGATACCCGTAAAACTTGAATCAACCATGGATTGATGGTAAGGTTCCTTATTTATTGGGAGATTTATTATGAATATCGTTGCGATTATGGCGCTTGTTGTTGCTGGTTTTACAGTTGGCTCACTCGAGACAGGTCCGTCCCCGTCTCAGATCAATGCAGGTCCGTGCGATCCTGCTGTCAGCCGCTGTCTCTGACCTAAAAGATACACATGAACTCCTTGATTTACGCCGGCGTGGTTCTCGCCGGCGCCCTCACCCTATTGATTGAAGCCTACCGGAATTTTAACGGCTCTCTAAGCTCTGTGCCCTTCCGCGAACACCCGATATTGCAACATGTCGAGGTCGAGAAACTGTGCACCCGGCGCGAACGCAATATCGGCTTCATGTTCTACTCTCTGCTGTATCTAGTGACCTATACAGTTGTTCTTAGTTCGACCTCGGTGTTGAATCTGCTGATCCGGGCCTCGGAAGAAAATGACCAGATCGGGCCACGTGATCAGCTTTTGAACATCGGCAATGACCCCTTTTTGCTGGGGGGGACCGACTACAGCACACCGATTTTTGTATCCGCCGCGATTATCGCTATCTTTTCGCTTGGTGCGCTGCGCCCTGTCGAAAGCACCATGCGATCATTGGCCCATCGTCTTGCGGGCGTTCCGCGCGGTGTTTACGAGGCAATCGAACGCCTGCACGGCATCAAGTATTCCAGCCTTCCCAAAGGCGGCACGCGCAGCTTTTCCAAGCTGTTCGAAAAGAATTTCGAACAAGCGTTTAAGGACAGCAACTTATCTGAAAACCTTCGCGCGATTGAAAACGATCTTTTGGCAATTGATTACCTGTCGCCCGCCATCGTTGGATCACGTCGGTTGCAATATTTCCCGTTCACACAACTGGAAACGATGCACGCCTTGTCGGAAATCATGGCCAAGCAACTGGACGAGCTGCGCCACGCGCTCGCAAAACCTGATCCCGAAAATCCCGCCCCAGCAGAATTGGTCACACAGATCAATGCGGCCTTTAATGACGCGGTGGCGCTGTTTGCAGTGAATTTCCTGCGCAACAATCGCGCCATTAAGTCCATCGACAAGCCCAAAGAACCTTTGCTGCATGTCTATAACCATATTCGCCGCGACTACCGCGTCGAAATGAATTCCTTTGCTATGGCGATGTTGGTGTCCAGTGTGATCGGCATCGCATGGGCCGGGATGGAATATGCCACTTGGAACAATGCCGCCCGCCCTCTGACCGACAGTGCGATACGACCCGCCGTTGAAGCCGCCTTGAAAGTGGAAATCGAACGTCTTCCCCGTCCGTCTGACGGAACCGAAACAGAAGCCACGGGCGGCACGGACATTCCTAGCGCCGCCCCAAACACGACATTGGTTGATCCCGTTCTTAAAGAACAACCCCCGATGAGCATCGCGGATTACAACAAGGCCGTGGCGCGCATTAACGCATGTTCGGACATCCCCGGCGCAAACCAAAAAAGTTATCGTCAGATCGTTCTGCCAGATGATACCGGGCTGCAACCCGATATTGTTAGTCAACGCGTCTCGTGGTTTTCAGACCGGATGGCCCGGCTGACCGGTTATGGTGCCGTGCCGGAAAACGACTTTGACGACTCACTTGATGGCTATGGCCCCAAATGTCATCAGCTTTGGATGGCCCCCGCCATCAAACTTATCGGCAGTGATCGACAGGCCTATTTCTTTGGCGCATTCAAAGCGGTGTTCGCTGTGGCCATGTCCGTTATGCTTGCGGGTGTCACCACAATCTTTGCGCGCGACGTGCGGCGCGACGACAATTCATGGGGCGAATGGTCCGTGCGGCGTCCTCCGTTTTTGCGTCTGGTGTCTTTGGCCATGTTGCCTGCGGTTCTGGCCGTGTTTGGGATCGTTTTGGCGAATTTTCTGTTGTTTTGGTTCGAAACGGCGTTTCGACCGACAGAACAGCAAATCACAAATTTCTTCCTGGATAACATGAACTTCCATGGCATGCATTTGGGCACGGGTTTCTTGGTGGCCATCGGTATTTTGTTCCTGACGGACAACCATCTTTCACTCAAAAACGAACCGACAATCTTGATCGGACTCGTTTTCGCCTGCCTGATTTACATGTGGTACATTCTGGTGATTGTGGTTGGGTATCCTGCAGAATTCCTAAGCCCGTCGCCCCCCGGACTTCCCTATTCCTTTGAGTGGCGCGAAACCAAAATCCACGCGGCACAACCGGCTTTGTTTATCGTGCTGTTCGCAGTCTTTTTGGAAGTCACCGAACGTGACACGGATGAAAGCGGTTGGTGGTTTGTGTCTTTGTTCAAGTCCAAACCCACGTCCAACCCCCATGCGGGAGGGACCCAAGAATGACGTATCGTGTGATCTTTGCGTGTCTGGCGGCCCTTGCCCTGACCAGTACCGCTGTGGCGCAATCCACGGACCCCGCCCCTGCGCCACCCGACCCCGAAGGCATCGTGGAACTGCGGATTGGTGTGCGCATCCACGCGCGTCCATTTTCCTATAAGACAGAGCTGTTTTCCAGCGATCTGACGGGCAAGTCTGGCCCTCTCAGATCCCGCGGCTTTGACGGATATATGGTGGCCATTTGCGATGCCGTTCTGCGCCAAATGCTGATTTCCACCGAAGACAGTCTTTTGCCCGGCAAACTCAAGATCACGCCGGTCGAGATCGAAGAGGTCATGTCACAGCGCGAAGCGCACCCAACTGATCCTGCGCTGCTTGTCGTTACGCCGGACCCAGATTACGGCGGCGATACAGATGCAAAACCGATTGTACGCGACCGCATGGATTTGCTGGGCCCCAAGATCGACATTCTGTGTGATCCCGCCACGCTGACACGTGACCGCGTAAAACGTTTTGCGGTGTCCCCACCCCTGTTTCTGACCGGGATCGGGTATTTGACCCGCGAAGGATATGTGCAGCCGTCCAACATTTGCCGTGACGGCGGTGCCTTTATCGGGTTGGTGGGCGGCACAACGGCAAATTCACGCGGCGTGAACGAGATTATCAAAGCAGGCGAGTGGCGCACGGTCAAAGACAAGGTCATCGCAGAACTGCGCGGCCGTCCCGGATGCGGCGAGGCCGAAGACGGCGACGAGCAACAGAAAGTCATTCAGGAATTTGCGTCCCACAAAGATGCCGCAACAGCGTTTTGCGAAAAGAAAATCGACTACTACGTGGGGGATCTTGAGATCATTCAGGAACACACACGCAGCGTTTATGGTTGTGACATCAAACGTGGGGCCAAGACATTCACAGAAGATCGCTATGCGATTTTCGCCAAATACGACTACAACGATAGCAAAAAAGCACTTT
The DNA here is from genome assembly GCA_938038825.1 of uncultured Paracoccaceae bacterium. GTDB lineage: Bacteria > Pseudomonadota > Alphaproteobacteria > Rhodobacterales > Rhodobacteraceae > Aliishimia. Next base: position 12,777 of record CALHST010000129.1, read on the forward strand.
GGATCGGGCGTTTCTTCGACATTCTGAACCGCGAGATCTATGGCGAGGATTCCGTGGTAAATCAGGCCTATAGCGCAACATTTGAGCCCGACAGTGAAAGCCGCAAGCTGCAATTGTTCTTTTGGGGCCTCAGCGGGTCACGCTATTAACGCAGCCCCACTGGACGATCCGCGGGACATTTCCTATATGAATTGTCAGGAACTATGACCCGAGGGCGTGATGAACGATCAAACTGGACAGATGGAAGGTGCACCGTTGATTGCGCCATCAACGACAGACCACGCGCTGTATGAACAAGTGGTTGATGCCTGTCGCTCTGTTTATGATCCTGAAATTCCGGTGAATATTTACGAACTGGGTCTGATCTACACGATCGACATCAATGCCGAAAACGAAGTCAACATCACCATGTCTTTGACCGCACCGGGCTGTCCGGTTGCCGGGGAAATGCCCGGATGGGTCGCCGACGCAGTTGAGCCCATCGCCGGTGTTAAACAAGTGGATGTCGCCCTGACATGGGAGCCCCCCTGGGGCATGGAAATGATGTCAGACGAAGCGCGCCTTGAACTCGGCTTTATGTAAGCCGGGATTCTTCGCATCCGTGTAGGACCGTTCACAAAGACGGCCGCGTCCAATCTGCGAACAACGCCCCTTTTGGCAAAAGGCCCCATGCCGTGACACGGGGCGTCCCATCTTTTCGGCTCTTTACAGGGAATACAGCGCGCTGAATTTTTGTTGCAGATAGGCTAACAAAGGTTGCGCACTGGGTGCCTGACCACTGGCTTTTTCAATCACCTCGGCTGGCAGATACAAACCACCATGGGTCTGCAAGTTGTCGCGCAGCCATGTTGTTGCCGCTGTGGTATCACCTTGCGCCAATTGATCGTCCAGCGCCGGTACAGCAGCGCGCAGCGCCTCGTACAAGCACCCCGCATAGACATTGCCCAAGGAATAGGTTGGGAAATACCCAAACAGGCCAACGGACCAATGCACATCCTGCAAAACACCGTTTGACGGTTTGTCCACAGCATAGCCAAAGTCACTTTCAAACCGCTCGTTCCACGCGGCCTGCAAGTCCGCAGGTTGCAAATCGCCGCTCATCAATGCTTTTTCCAGATCATAGCGCATCATGATATGCAGGTTGTACTGCACCTCGTCCGCTTCGGTGCGGATATAGCCTGTGTTGACCTTGTTCACCGCCGCATAAAAGGCGTCTTCGTCCGCGATCCCAAAATCGCCGAACACATCCCGCATTTTGCCAAACAGGAACCCGGTAAAGGCGCGGCTGCGCCCCAATTGGTTTTCATAGATCCGGCTTTGGCTTTCATGCACCCCCATGGACACACCGCGCCCCAACGGCGTCAGTAGGTAATCCGTGTTGATACCCTGTTCATAAGACGCATGACCCACTTCGTGGATGGTCGAATAGATGCAGTTGAACGGATCCGTGGGACTGGTCCGGGTTGTCACCCGCACATCCAGCCCCGAGCCCGAGCAAAACGGATGTACCGCCTTGTCAACGCGCCCATGGCTCATGTCATACCCAAACAATTTCGCAATCGCGCGGGTCAGTTGCATCTGCTTGCTTTCGTCAAAGCTGCCGGACACCCCGGCCGGGACGGGTTGCCCCAAAACCGCAGCGCGCAAATCCACCAAAACGGGACGCATTTCGCCGAACATGGCATCCAACGCTTGGCCCGTCATACCCGTTTCATAATCATCCAGCATCGCGTCATAGAGGTTCCCCCCTTGCGCAAGTGCGGCCCCCTCTTCGCGCTTCAGGGTCACAACTTCTTCCAAGGCAGGCAAAAACGCGGCCACATCTTCGTCACCGCGCGCAGCGGCCCAAGTGCCTTGCGCCTCGGATGTTACCCGCGCGATCCGGGCCGCCAAAGCGCCGGGCACCTTGTTGGCGCGCTCGAAACTGCGGGTGATCTCGCGGATCTGCGCCTGCCCAACGGCGTCCAAACTTTCGGCATCGATCGCGCCAAGCCAATCAGCGACGCGCGGATCCATGCGACGCGCATGCAGCACGCCTTCCATGGCCGCCATCTCTTCGCCGCGTTGCGGGGCCGCCCCGCGCGGCATCATGGTTTCCTGGTCCCAGCCAAGCCGCCCAGCGACCTGTCCCAAAGCTTGCGTTTCGCGGGTATAGGCCATCAGATCATCATAGGCGCTCATGTCGTTATCCTTCACGAATGGAACTGACTACCGGGTAGCCGCTTAAGAACCGGGCCCGCAGGATCAACACCCACAGGATTATCGCCAGTATTTGATGCACAATGGCGATATGCAACGGCGCGCCATAAAGCACGGTCACAATCCCCAGCACAATTTGCAAGGTCAGCGCCGCCATCACTGCGTTAAACGCAAACCGTGTGCGCCCGTGGGCACTGCGCCGCCCGCGCAACCAAACCACCACGCCGAATATCGCCAGCACGTAGCCCACGATGCGGTGAATGAACTGCACCAGACCGGGACTTTCAAAGAAGTTGCGCCACAGCGGCTCCAGATACAGCGCATTGGGTGGGAACACCTGCCCCCCCATCGTCGGCCAATCAGTATAGCTGCGCCCAGCATCAATGCCTGCGACAAGCGCCCCAATCAGGATCTGCAGGAAGGCAAAATGCAGCAACCCCGTCGACAGCCCCCAAAGCTTTGACTCTTTGGAACGGCGCGCCTGCATCAGTTCGCGTTCTTCACGCCCCAGCTGGAACACAAACCACGCAATGAAGCCCAATATCACAAAAGCCAGCCCCAAATGCGTTGCCAACCGATACGACGCCACATCCACCACGCCCTCACCCGAGGTCACGCCCGAGGCCACCATCCACCATCCAACAGCGCCTTGAAGCCCGCCCAAAGCACCGATGCCGACCAATTTCCCGGTCCACCCCGTCGGAATTTGACGGCGCACAAAGAACCAAAGAAAGCCAATCGCCCACACCAAACCAATCACACGGCCTAATTGACGATGCCCCCATTCCCACAAATAGATGACTTTGAAGTCCGACAAGGCCATCCACTGGTTTTGGATCTTGAACTCATCAATCTGCTGATATTTCTCGAACTCCGCCTGCCACTGCGCGCCATTCAAGGGCGGCAATGCCCCTGTCAAAGGGCGCCATTCGGTGATTGACAGACCACTATCCGTCAGCCGCGTCAGCCCGCCAACGGCAATCATCACAACCACCAAAGCAAACAAAATCATCAACCAGGCCCGGATTGCACCCCGTGCTCCGGACCGTCCCCGATCAATCAAT
>CALHST010000130.1 GCA_938038825.1 uncultured Paracoccaceae bacterium
GCTTGCGCGTTGCGCTGCCGAACTTTCGCTCCGCGCATGTGTTTGCAACCCGCCAGCTCATTGGAAGGCCTCCAGATGCGCAAAGACGTGCGAATTTTGTACAGGTTTTGTACGAGATTTCCGCCGTTTCAGCATAATTCGGCGCGAAAGCTCACGGGAGTTTCTGCACGCTTCTGCACAAAGCCCTGTAAATAAGCCATATTTTTCAGGTGTTTTTGGCGACCCCGGCAGGATTCGAACCTGCAACCTGCCCCTTAGGAGGGGGCTGCTCTATCCAGTTGAGCCACGGGGCCGTCGCTGGTTTTATGAGCGATTTTGCTTCTGATGTAAAAGTAGAATTCCTGCCGATGTGACGCGATTTAGGGCTCAAGCGCCGGGCACGGGGATCGATCAGAAATCCCCAGCAATTCTGTGCTGTCATTCAACAGTTTGTTTTGGCCTGCCCTCTGGCAAGGACCTCGGTTTCAACATAGCGCACTTCGCTGAGGGGCGCAGATTTGTTGCTGATAACATGCGTCGATTTTCCAGCGAAGCATGCACAATCCACCCCAGCAACATTGTTTCTGCAATAAGACGCTTCCGTGCGGACCAATTCGAGATGAACTGAGTTAGAGGTTCGGCCCGTATCTGCCTCGGTTAGTTTTGGGGATGAAAACCCCACAAACAGCGCACCCCCTATGCCAATGGCCATATAAAGTGCCAACGAATATTCACCAGCCATGTCAAACCTCACTCCTATGCCACATTGTCATAAAAGCCACCAAAGATTTACAATTAATAAATTGAAAACCGTGGGTTAGTTAAAACTTTAGCGGCCAGCAGACCGGCTGGTGGCCTGCAGAATGTGGCACATGAAAATGGCAAGCCCTTTCCAAAGAGCCCACGCGATTGAAGACATAGCCGGACAGTCACACGGCGTTTTTTGGGTTACACCAAGTCCGCATCTGTCATGATCTCGACCAACGCCGGGCCATCGACGGCCAAAGCCTCGCGGATCGCGGGGACAATGTCCTGCGCTTGGGTCACTTTCGTGCCATGCGCACCACACAGACGGGCAAAGGCTGCGAAACTGGGGTTCACCAAATCTGTTTCCCAAACAGGCCACTCGCCCGAGCGTTGTTCTTTCGAGATTTTGCCAAGCTCTCCGTTGTGCAGCAGGATATGAGTGATATCCATTCCGTATTTCACAGCAGTGGTCAGATCCATGGGATATTGACCAAAGCCCCCGTCCCCGGAAATGGAAACCACTTTGCGCCCCTTCAAAGACGCTTTGTCTTGGGTCGCAGCCCAAGCCCCAAGGGCTGCGGGAAACCCAAACCCGATGGATCCCAGATACCCCGACATCAACACCCGTTGTGATCCCTTTGTTTCAAGGTAGCGGCCAAAAGAATAGGTGTTGTTGCCCACGTCCACTGCAAAAATAGTGTCGTCCGGCACCAATGCACCCAAGGCTTCGAAGACCGCAAAGGAATGGATACCCTTGCCGTGATCCTCGGCCAATCTGCGCTGTTTTTCGTCGCGCCACATTGTCCAACGTCCTGCCAGTTCACTGACTTGATCTTCGGCTTGTGGGTTTTTCACGATGGCCGCGCCTGCCACGTCGCAGAATGCACCAATCTCACCCCATACGGGGACTTTGACGGGATGGAATTTACCCAGCTGCATCCGGTCATAATCCACTTGAATGATCGTGCTGCTTGGCGCGATGCCGGTGTGGTTGGAAAAGCTGGCCCCAAAGGCAATCAGAACATCCGCTTCATTCATGAACCAACTGGCGATGGGTGTGCCAGAGCGCCCAAGAACACCGGCCCCCAATGGATGGCTGTCTGGCACCAACCCTTTCGCTTTGAACGTGGTCACCACAGGGGCACCGATCTTTTCTGCCAGGGCGATGATCTGATCCCGCGCAGAATAGGCCCCATGCCCCACGACGATCATCGGCCGCTTTGCACTGTTCAAAAGTGCAACAGCCGCGTCAACATCGTCTTGCGCCGGGATGACCCGCGTGCCTGTCATGCGGCCTTCTGGGCCAGATCCCGGCTTGTCCGACGGAATGGTCTGTACATCATCGGGAAAAATCAAATGCGACACGTTCTGTTCAACCAATGCATGCTTACAGGCCAATGACATCAGTTCTGCATGATTGGACGAATTCAGCACCGTTTGCGAAAAGGCCGTGACCGCATCAAAGGCAGAGGCCAAATCAATGTCCTGAAACGCGCCCGGCCCAAAGACTTGCGTTTGCACTTGCCCAGTCAGTGCCAACACCGGAGCGCGGTCCACTTTCGCGTCCCACAAACCCGTCAGCAAGTTGGTGGCGCCCGGTCCCGCGATGGTCAGGCACGCGGCGGGTTCTCCTGTCAGTTTACCATAGGCCGACGCCGCAAACGCCGCAGCGCCTTCGTGGCGGATACCGTAATACCGCAGCGACTTGTCTGCCACCGCCAAACGAATGGATTCAGCCAGCCCAAGATTGGAATGCCCCACCATGCCAAAGACGGATTGCACGCCCCAATTGATCATCGTGTCGACCATCACATCCGTGACTGTACGGTCCCGTTCGGGTTCGGGTTCCAGCCCCACAAAGATCTCGCCATCGCGCAGCTCGAGCGGATACATCTGCTGACCGGTGTCTTCATGCCCCCCCGGAGGTTTCCCCGTGAGCGGATCAAAATCCCATCCATGCCAGGGGCAGCGGATCCAGCATTTGTCATCCAACCCTTTTTCAATTGTGCCTTCGCCCAAGGGGCCTTTTTGGTGCGGGCAATGATTGTTCATCGCCGCCCATTGGCCATCGAAATGCACCAAACAGATGGAGGTGGTGCGGGCTGTGACGGTTTTCACCCGCCCTTCCGGCAGATCGTCGATGTGGCCTACGGAAATCCAGTCAAACTCTGTTGTACTCATCGAAACGCTCCCTACGCGATGCCGCCGAAAGGTACGCCAGAAATGGCGGCCATGTCTTTTTTCCATGTGGTCAAATCATCCAAGGTGAACTTGGACAGCTGGTCATGTCCGCACGCACGGGCCATCACCTGCATCAGCTCTACACTCGCCCCAAAGAAATTGGCCAGTTGGCGCGCCGACTTCTCGGCAATCAAACGGTTCACAAGATGCGGCTTTTGTGTTGCGATCCCCACTGGGCAGTTGTTGGTGTGACAGGCGCGCATCGCCAGACAGCCAATCGCCTGCATTGCGGAATTGGACACCGCAATCGCATCCGCGCCCAGTGCCATGGCCTTGATAAAATCCGCAGGCTTGCGCAATCCACCGGTAATCACCAGGGTCACGTCCGTGCGCCCCAACGCATCCAAATGGCGTCGCGCCCTTGCCAATGCGGGAATTGTGGGAACCGAGATATTATCACGGAAGATAATCGGTGCAGCCCCCGTGCCGCCACCGCGCCCATCCAGAATGACATAGTCGACTCCGACAGCGAGGGCCGCATCAATGTCCTTTTCGATATGCTGGGCAGACAACTTATACCCAATCGGAATACCGCCGGTGCGATCCCGCACCTCATCTGCGAATTCCTTGATCTGTGCCGGATCTGTCCATTCGGGGAACCGCGCCGGAGAAATGGCCGACGTTCCCGGCTCCAATTCCCGCACCTGCGCGATCTTTCCCTGAACTTTTTCGCCAGGCAAATGGCCGCCAGTGCCCGTCTTGGCACCCTGCCCGCCTTTGAAATGAAATGCCTGAACCTTGTCCAATTTGTCCCAGCTAAATCCAAACCGACCCGACGCCAATTCATAGAAATAACGGCTGTTCTCGGCCTGCTCTTCGGGCAACATGCCGCCCTCGCCTGAACAAATCCCGGTTCCTGCCAGTTCCGCCCCACGGGCCAAGGCGACTTTGGCGGATTCAGACAGCGCGCCAAAACTCATGTCAGCCACGAACAAAGGAATATCCAAGGTCAGTGGCTTTTGCGCGTTCGGGCCGATCACCACCTGCGTTCCGACAGGGTCATCATCCAGCAAAGGCGCTTTGTGCAATTGCGCGGTCAGCAATTGGATATCATCCCAATCTGGCAACTCCGTGCGTGGCACCCCCATGGATTCAACAATGCCGTGATGGCCCGTCTTGGTCAGGCCAGATTTCGCATATTGTTGGATAAGCCCTGTATAGGGTTCCTCGGTCGTGCCATGACTGGGGTCTGCATAAAGCCCAAGATAGGCATCCCGGTTATACGGCTGCGGATTGTTATACCCCCATGAGTTGATCTCATCTGCATCAACAAAGACGTCATCACCTTCAATCCACGCTGTGAACTTCGGCAACTTTTCATCATTGGCGTAAGAGGACACACCACTGTCCAGGCGGTAGTCCCAATCATGCACACCGCAGATCAAATCATCGCCGCGCACAAACCCGTCCGACATCAAGGCGCCCCGGTGCAAACAGCGCCCATAAAACACCGAAACATCATCATCAAAGCGCACGACAACCAAATCGACCTCGCCGACAAGGGCGTATTCGGGCGTACGATCAGCAAGCGCGCTGAGCTTGAATATCGGGTGTTTGTTCATGATAAGTCCTTGTGTTCTTTTGGTTCAGGGCCGTTCCAGACCTGATCTTGGTCACTCGGCTCGTGCAGGATTAAGCCCTTGTGTTGTCGCGCAGTACCCGTGTCGTCGAAGGGAAAACAAACGGGCGCGCGTTCGACCGCATTGATCTTTTGACGTCACAAAAGCCGCAGAAAAATGTTCGGCCCAACGAAACAAACGCAATGCAAGATATGCACATTAATCCATGCGGGTACTTTCGGGCTAAATCACCAGAACCGCAAGAGCGTGCCGGTCACGAACATCTTATGAGCGTTTGACGACAGGAATTGGCACAAGACATTTGCCGGGGCAAATCCGCATTCGCCACGCGTGCGGTGTTCTTGGATCACGCCAAATGCGCGTCCAAATATGGAACATGCACGCGGACGGAAAGACAACTCTAGTGATTGGAAATCGGCTGGCTTTTGATGCTCTTAGACACAGGATTACAGGCACTTAACCTGATCATGCATTTCCCATCTCAGCGCCTAAAAGTCATCAAATTCCGGCACATTTCCGAGCCTGACCAAGAAGCTGGGGGATCCAACTTCACCGCTGCTTGGATCTTCGATAACCATATAGGCATCTGCCCCCGCGCAAGAATCCAAAAGGGCTTCTCGCTCCGCCCGGTTTTGTGCCTCTGACGCGGTCGAATACTGAAATTGCTTGTCTATCTTTAAACTCACCTGACCATCGCGCCCGGCAGTCTGTTCAACATATGTCTGGCAGATGTAATGCGTTTTGGTTGTCGTCTCATCCGAAGTGGTCATGGAGTCATCCTAGATTTGCCGGGCGCCAAAATGGCGGCGTTATGAACGCACAGCTTTGTCTTCGCGGTATGTCCTTTGTGCTGGCAAAACACCAGCCACCACCTATGTCGGCTTTTTGTCGGTTTTGGGCGTGCGGGCTTTGCGCCCTTTTGTGGCCGGTTCCTTGGCAGTGCTGACGCTGGCATCGCGCTCAAGGCGGGCTTTGCGCAGCTGCGCATTCTTGGCCTGTCGCTCCTCGGTTTCCGCGGAAACCATTTCGCGCACAATTCGCGTGGTCTTTTCCATGGCCGTTTCAGGTTTGGCGTTATGCTCTTTGAACAGGTTTTTTTTCGTCAATTTCGACAAGGGTCAGTCTCCTAAGTGTCGGTCTGTGGAATGGGTGTTTGGCACAGGTTTCTCAAACCAATGCCAGATGTTTGACCGGATCCGGCCTGGTCGGCCGAATTGAAAATGGGCGATCCTCTCGCATTTCGACGGCAACGTCCGGTGCTGCCATTGCGTGCATTAACGCGCTGTAATTCATCTGAAATCTCTTTTCAGATCCCACGCATGACATCGGACGGGTCGTACCCAGAACAAGATGATCGCTGGTGGCACCAATCAACGTATGGCCAAGCGGCATGGTCAGCCCCGATATGTCGGTGTCTTGACGTCCAAGGGCAAGGATCAGGCGCGTCGTGTCGTTGATTTCAGGCAAAAGACGCAAGCGTGACAAGGTTGGATTGGTCAAACAGACAATTGGTGGCGCACTCTTCCTGTCCGTTTCGATAACCTCGGCCACGAGCGTGAACGCGTCTTGATAGGTTCCGGCGATATGATCGCCAGAAACCGGGTCAACGCCCAGCAACAATGCCTCGCCCAGCCTCAGATCATTGATACGCCCAGTGGCGTGATCCGATAACGCCCAAGGCAGGTTTGCGGAATTACCGCCCGAAACTGTGCGAAGAAACGGGCCATAGGCCCCTTCGATATCGGTTGCCAGATCTGACAATGCGGACATATCTGCCGCTTTGGGTGCTGCTTTGTTCAGACACGCGAAATTGGCGCCAATCCCTTTCAACACAACCCCAGGCATATCCATGACCTGCCCAACCATCCCGTTTAGGTCTTCGGGCATGATCCCGTCGCGCCCATCCCCCATTTCGACCATAAGGATAATGCCGTGAACTTTCCCCTTTCGCCGCGCAGCACCAGACAAAGCCGCGATAACATCCGCCTGCGTATTGTAGCTGGTTTCGCAGAACTGCACGACCGCGTCGACTTGGCTAAGCATCGGGGTACGGATCAAGGTAATGGGGCGTTTGATACCTGCT
>CALHST010000131.1 GCA_938038825.1 uncultured Paracoccaceae bacterium
CTGACTATAAATTCAGCATGCAACGCGCCAGCTGCTTTCAGGCTTTTTAGTATGTCGATCATATCGCGCGGCGACACGCCAAGGGCATTGAGCCCTGAAATGACTTGCGATAATGTCGTCCCGTCTTGAATTTCGGCGAGACTTGGCCCTGGCTCTTCCTCAAGAGTCGCTTCCGTACGAGGAAGGACAATCGTCTCGCCTTCCGCAAATGGATTGGGTTGAACAGCAACGGGGCGTTCTGCGATTCGAAGGGTCAAATTCCCCTGAGAGACCGCAACACGCGAGATACGCACATCTGAACCCATGACAATTGTGCCTGATCTTTGGTCAACAATAACGCGTGCGGGCAGTTCAGGCTGCACTTGAATGTTTTCTATTCGCCCCAACGCATGTGCGACCGACGGTGTCTGTGTCGCTTGGACATTCAATCGAACTGTTCCTGAATCCAGCATTGTGGCCACAGCACGACCGAATTCTGAATTGATTGCTTGTTCGATCCGAGCGGCCGTTGTGAAGTCAGCCTCTCGCAAAGCCAGCCGCATGTCACCAAGACCGCTCAGTTGGAAATCGACCTCTCGCTCCACGCGTGCACCAGATGGAATGACGCCAGACGTCGGAACTCCTTGCGTGATTTCTGCTCCATCACCTTCTGCTGTTGCACCACCGGCGATGATCGACCCCTGTGAAACGGCATATATTTCGCCGTCTGCAGCATTCAAGGGTGTCATCACCAGTGTTCCACCCAGCAGACTCTTCGCGTCGCCTATTGCAGAAACAGTGACGTCGATCTGACTTCCCGCTCTTGCAAACGCGGGAAGTGTCGCTGTTACGATCACTGCAGCAACGTTTTTGGGTCGAAACTGCTCCCCCGTGACGTTAACCCCAAGACGTTCCAGAATATTGGTCATGATTTCTTCGGTGAACGGAGCATTTCGCAAACCGTCTCCGGTGCCATCTAAACCAACGACCAGCCCATATCCGACCAGATCATTTCCGCGAACGCCGTCAAAGTTCACTAGATCTTTGATGCGAACTGGGGCGGCGATGACCTGTGACGCGAACAGAAGAATGAAGATAGCGGCGCGAAGAAATATCATCTGAGATAATTTACCAAGGACATGTCCGACAATCGAGCTGTGACTGTATAAAGGCTTTGAAGCTGGAATTGCGCCGCCTCCAAACGGGTCGCGGTTTCATATGGATCGACCGCGAGCAAAGCATTTTTCGCGTATTCCATGCCCACTTGTTCTGTTTGCGTACGCAACATCCAGCCTTCTATCTGTTCCTGTGCAATCCCGACTCGGGCTTGAACATTGACCACATTCTGTTGAGCATCGACCAAACCCAACGCTGCAACTTCCGCGAGCTGTGTTTTTTCCATCATCGAAAAAGCCAGCGTAGGACTGTCAGAAATCGCAATAATTGCTAATGATTTCAGAACGTCTGTGATCGCCGGGTCGGTACCACGAACGTCAACGTTAACCGACGTTGTGTCCGACATTTTAAAGGGAGAAATGCCGGTATCAGACCCGGTATAGGCAAAGGTTTCAAATCCCAGCGGATCCGCAAACCATGTCTCGATTGCAGTTATTGCGTCAGCTGGACTTAAGGATGCGGCAACAATTGTATCCAGTTCCACAAGTATTTGGTCCGCACCGATGAACGCGGGAGTGTTGCTGTCATCACCTGAGAATAGGTTTCGTCCGGCAGATTGGCTGTTCAACGTATCAATAACAGTTGAGAAATTCAGCCGGGCTTCTTGTGCAATTACGTCTTGAGCACCTGTTCCATTACTGGCGTCTGTCGCGAGCAATTTGCCCATGAAGTCCGTCGAAAGTGTCGCGATTTGATCAAGCCGGTTTTGGACCATATCTGCATAGTTTTCAGCTTCAGCGATGGTTATGCTGTAACCCCCAAGTACGCGCAAATCCCGCTCAACGGATGTCAGACGGGAATAACTGCCGCCAAGATGATCTGAGATATCAGAGGTGATCCCCGAGGCTAATTCTTGACTGAGATTTTGGATATCAGTTTTCACTTCTGTGTTGCGCTGTCTTAAAGCAAAGGCCATCGCAAGATCGCCAAGAGAAGAAATCGTCATGCGCCAAGCCTCATCAAAACGTCCATCATGTTTTGTACCGTGTCGAACACGCGGGCATTTGCGGCATAAGCTTGCTCCATAACGATCAACCTTTGCAATTCCGCGTCTGTGTCGACGCCTGCGGCGCGCTCGGCTTGGCTCACTTCGTGAAACGTGACAGCAGAAAATGCCAAGCTTTGCTCCGAAGTTAATCTTTGAACGCCTATGCGACTCATCATGGCGGAGGCAACGTCTGACATCGTCAATTGACCCGTTCCGAAGTCGCCTGAAGGTGGGGTTGTTTGTTCTCGTAAGCTGCTTCTAAGGGCGTCAATCAAACTGGACTGACCGACAGCACCGGGAGTAACGGCATTGATTCCGTCTCTTAAGCGCCATGTTTCGCCACCTTGGCTGGGATCAACAGCCGCATTTATTTGAATGCGTTCAGACAAGCCGACTTCGTTAACTGGGTCAAACGCCAATCCGTTGTCTGTAAACAATCCCGGATCCCCGGGCAAAAGCGTTGGATCGACAGTCGGGTCCTGGAACCGTTCCACCAAGTTTCTGGCAAACGCATCCAATTGTGTCAGCGAATCCGGCCCCAGAGTGTCGCGAACTTCAAATTCAGCGGCAATTTTTCCGCCGGGAAGTCCTCCGTTGGACGTATCTGTGCGGATATCAAAGCCATCAATGGTCAGGCCGGACAACGTCCCGTTTGCCAGGGTCATATAGGGAGTGACAAGATTTGATTTCGTGAACTCAATTTCCCGGGCAGAGCCGTCTATCAAAATGACACCTCCGTTTGAATAGAGTGCAACTTTGCCATGATCACGCTGTGCCAATTGCACAGGAACCAATTCATGAATGTCGTCAATCACACCTTGTCGAATGTCGCGTAAGGCACTGTCATCCAAACCAGAAATATTAAGTTCTGCGATCTTGGTGTTCAGCTCTTCAAGTTCCAACAAGCCAGCGTTCAGCCGATTGACCATAGCGTCGATGTTAGAATCTGCATCAGACCGCATTTGTGAAATGCTTTTTGCAGAGTCCCTGATAGAGCTGGCAAGTTCTGATGCCGAAGCAACACCGGCATCCAATCGTTCAACTGCGTCAGGGCGACTGGATGCCAAAAGTAGCTGAGACTCAAAATTTGCAAGCTGGTTTGTCAAAGCAAGAGGAGAATCTGGTGTTCCCAATTGGCGTTC
>CALHST010000132.1 GCA_938038825.1 uncultured Paracoccaceae bacterium
TAGCGGCGTGTTCTGTCATATCCGTTAATTCAAGAGGGGAGGCGCGTTAGAATCTGCTTCAATTTGTTCTTTTTTTGATCTCGATAAGTTCACGAAATCGAAAAGTTTTGGATCCAATAAGTGGGACGGGCGCGCGTTCATGAGTGATCGAAACATCACTTGCCGTCTGCCGGGACTATTGGCTTCCCAACTGTCCAAGATTTTTTTGACTTGTTGACGCTGCAACCCGTCTTGCGATCCGCACAAGTCACAAGGAATAATCGGGTAATTCAGTGCTTTGGCAAACCGTTCGCAATCCACTTCGGCCACATGAGCAAGCGGACGGTAAACAAACAAATCACCTTCTTCATTCAGCAGTTTCGGCGGCATGGTTGCCAATCGCCCGCCATGAAACAGGTTCATGAAAAACGTTTCAAGAATATCATCGCGATGATGGCCTAACACAATCGCAGTGCAGCCTTCTTCTCGTGCGATTCTATAGAGAATTCCGCGTCTTAAGCGTGAGCAAAGGGCACAAAACGTTCGCCCCTGTGGGATCTTGTCCATGACCACGGAATACGTGTCCTGATATTCGATCCGGTGCGGAACTTTGCGGTTTTCCAGGAATTCGGGCAGCACGGTCGCGGGAAATCCCGGTTGGCCTTGGTCGAGATTGCAGGCAAGAATGTCGATTGGCAGAAGGCCACGCCACTGCAACTCGTGCAGCACAGCAAGAAGGGTGTAACTGTCTTTTCCGCCGGACAAACAGACCAGCCATTTCCCACCCGGTTCGATCATACTGTATTGTTCGATAGCTTCACGGGTTTGACGCACGATCCGTTTACGCAGTTTGCGAAATTCGGTTGTTTTTGGCGCCCCTGAAAAGAGCGGGTGTATGTCATCTGTCTCGTCAAGCATGCGCCACGGGGTAGCTTAGGGGCGCAGAGTGATCAAGGGACATCGCGCGTTTTGATGGTACTTGCCGTGTCGTCCGGTGCGCAATTGGATAATCGAAGACCGGTGGAGCGACGCTATTTCGGCATTGCCGAAAGGCGCCCCGCCCACCGTCCCATTATTGCGCTTTAGCTGGCTTCGGGGTTCAGCTTGTCTTGCGTTTGTGTTTCAAAGTCCGCAGCGTCATGGCGTTCATGCAATTGTGTTTCAGGTGCGCCAAATGAACGATTAACCATACGGCCCCGGCCAACGGCAGGTCGCGCATCAATTTCCTTTGCCCATCGCATAACGTTTTTGTAGCTTTCGACATCCAAGAATTCGGCTGCGGAATAGAGGCGCCCCAAAACAAGTTGTCCATACCAACTCCAGATTGCAATGTCGGCGATGGAATAGTCATCAACGAGGTATTTGTGATCCGCCAAGTGCCGGTCGAGGACATCGAGTTGACGTTTGGTTTCCATCGCGAAGCGATTGATGGGATATTCCCATTTTTCGGGCGCATAAGCATAGAAATGTCCGAAACCCCCGCCCAAATAAGGGGCAGAACCCATCTGCCAAAAGAGCCAAGACAGCATTTCGGGCCGTTTGTCTTTTGGCCCCAAGAATTGATCAAATTTCTCGGCCAAATGCAGCAAAATGGCACCTGACTCAAAGATCCGAATGGGGGCATCGCCAGAATGGTCCATGAGTGCTGGAATCTTCGAATTGGGATTTACGTCGACGAAACCTGACCCAAACTGGTCACCTTCCCCAATGTTAATGAGCCACGCGTCATATTCTGCGTCTGTCAGACCCAAGGCCAAGAGTTCTTCGAACAGAACGGTGACTTTTACTCCATTGGGTGTCGCCAGAGAATAGAGCTGAAAGGGATGCTTGCCGATTTGCAGGTCTTTGTCGTGTGTCGCACCGGCGATTGGTCGGTTGATATTGGCGAATTGGCCGCCGGACTTGGTTTCCCACGTCCAGACTTTGGGAGGCTCATACGTGTCGGTCATGCGAAGTTTCCTTTGTTCCGTTCGCAGGCAAGGTAAGCCAACGGAGCAAGATTACTAGTCCTTGGAAACTGGATCGTATCCAGACTTTCCCCAAGGGTGGCACCGCAAAATACGGCGGAGTGTGAGATAGGCACCTTTAAGACCGCCATGGATCTCGAGTGCCTCAAGAGCATAGGCGGAGCATGTGGGTTGAAAGCGACAGCTATGCCCGACCCAGGGCGAAAACAGCAGACGATATATGCGTACTGGAATCGCAAAGATGTGGGCGAGAGGGGTCATATCAACGCTTTGGCCAAATCATCGAGCAGCTGTTCGAAAGGTTGCGAGGCCGTTTTTGCGGCTCGCCCAATCAGCACATAATCATGGCCCGGCGTGCCACAAGAGGGCAGGCGAAGGCGTGCGATTTCGCGCAAGCGCCGTTTGGCACGATTCCTTGCGACTGCGTTGCCGACCTTTTTAGAGCAGGTGAAGCCGACCCGGATCATAGGGTCGTCGTCTTTGCGATCAAGGATTTGAAGAATGAAACCCTGTGTAACCACTTTGCGGGATCGTGCCGCACGCAGAAAGTCCGAACGTTTTTTCAAGATACAAACAGAAGAAACCGCCGAAGGGGCGGTCCCTACGGCGGCTTTTGCATCTTTGCCCTGCGTCATAGGACGCCGGTCGCTTATGCGCTAAGAGACTTACGGCCCCGGGCGCGGCGTGCATTCAGGATCTTGCGACCTGCTTTAGTCGCCATGCGCGAACGGAAACCGTGGCGCCGTTTGCGCACGAGATTAGAAGGCTGGTAGGTGCGTTTCATCGCAACTTTCTCCGACGTTAGGGGCGCATCACCCGAGATTCGGGGACAGCGCGGTATTCGAAGCCCGGGCAATAGACCCATGAGCATTCCAAGTCAAACCCTTGCGTTCAGAAATTAACGGTTGTTTGCAACATTTGTTGGAAAACAAAGGCTCGAAATGTTTCATCTGGCCCTAATATGGCCATTTGTCGTCACCATAGATCAAGCGGACGTGAACACACGATGTTAGATGTCGCTTCGTCGCCATCTACCCGTTATCTCTTCCGCTGCAAAAGGCACAGGCGCACCAATGACTGATATGACACGGCCCGACTCTCAGCCCGAAAAGACCGGAATTATGCGGCGTTTACCCCTAATCATTATTATTTTAGTTGCCATCGTCGGCGCATTTACACTTCGCGACTATTTGACCTTTGATGCGCTGCGCGACAATCGCGAGTCGCTCATTGCATTTCGCGACAGCAACTATGCCCTAACGGCGATGATATTTGTCTTCGCCTATGTGGCCATTGTTGGGTTTTCACTACCCGGTGCGACGATCGCGACGCTGACTGGTGGTTTTCTATTCGGCACTGCTTTTGGAACCGTGTTCAATGTCTTAGGGGCCGGTACAGGGGCCGTCCTAATCTTTTTGGCGGCGCGCTACGGTTTTGGTGAAAAACTTGGTGCCAAGTTGGAAGCCGCGGAAGGGCCGATCAAGAAAATCAAAGATGGAATTGATGAAAACCAGTGGTCGATGCTTTTCTTGTTACGGCTCGTTCCAGCTGTGCCTTTCTTCATCGCTAACTTGTTGCCTGCTTTCTTGGAAGTGCCCGTCCATCGGTTTGCGATCAGCACATTTCTGGGCATTATCCCTGGCGCTTTGGTCTTTACCTCTGTTGGGGCAGGCTTGGGTGAGGTATTTGCGGCAGGCGAGACACCGAACCTTGGGATCATTTTCGAACCGCACATCCTGCTACCGATTCTTGGAATCAGTGCGCTGGCTGCATTGCCGATCATCATCAAGGCCCTGACAGGTAAGAAAGACATCTAAGACATGACAACTTTGAAGACGGATATTCTGGTCATCGGAGCCGGATCAGGCGGGTTGTCCGTTGCTGCAGGCGCATCGCAAATGGGTGCGAAAGTTGTTTTGCTGGAAGGCCACAAAATGGGCGGGGATTGCCTGAATTTTGGATGTGTCCCGTCCAAAGCGCTTATTGCAAGCGGTAAGGTGGCGTATTCGCAGGCGCATTCGCACATGTTCGGTGTGTCAGATGTGGATCCGGTGGTGGACTATGCCGCTGCTAAGGATCACGTCCAAGATGTGATCGCAACGATTGAACCTGTCGACAGCCAAGAACGGTTCGAAGGACTTGGGGTTCACGTCATTCGAGAGTTCGGCGAATTTGTTTCACCGACCGAGGTGAAGGCGGGTGACTTTTCGATTAAAGCCCGTCGCATTGTCATTGCCACGGGTTCCCGTCCGTTTGTGCCCCCGATCCCGGGGCTGGACGATGTCCCATATGAAACCAACGAAACGATTTTTGAGTTGCGGGACAAACCCGACCATCTGCTAATCATTGGCGGGGGGCCAATTGGTTTGGAATTGGCACAGGCGCATTTGCGTCTTGGATGTAAAGTGACTGTGATTGAAGGTGCCAAAGCGCTGGGCAAAGATGACCCGGAAGCTGCGGCGTTATTGCTGGAAAATTTGCGGGCAGAAGGTTTAACAATCGAAGAAGGCGCCATGGCCGAAAAGGTGACAGGGCAGGCCGGTGCAATACAGGTGCAAGCGCAAGATGGGCGCATATTTTCGGGGACCCATTTGCTGATGGCAGTGGGGCGCAAGTCTAATACCGAGAAATTAAAACTGGATGCCGCAGGCATCGAAACCACACGCACAGGCATCAAGGTTGATGCAGGGATGCGCACGACAAATCGCAAAGTTTATGCAATTGGTGACGTGGCAGGCGGCCTGCAGTTCACACATGTTGCGGGATATCATGCGGGTGTCATCATTCGGTCGATGCTGTTTGGCCTGCCCGCAAAAGTCAGTACGTCACATATTCCTTGGGCAACTTACACGGATCCAGAATTGGCGCAGGTCGGCCTTTCCGAAGCCCAAGCCCAAGAAATTCATGGTACCAAGATGGAAGTGGCGCGTTTTGATATCCATCACAACGACCGCGCGATTGCGGAACGAAAAACCAAGGGGTTTATCAAGGTTATGGTTGTCAAAGGCCGACCTGTCGGCGCAACTATCGTGGGGCATCAGGCGGGAGAGCTTATTGGAATGTGGTCACTTGCCATCGCAAACAAACTGAAGATGAGCCAGATCTCGGCCATGATCGCACCCTATCCAACTGTTTTTGAGGTCAACAAACGCGCTGCCGGAGCCTATTTCACACCACGATTGTTCGAAAACCCGACTGTCAAAAAAGTCGTGGGATTTGTGCAAAGGTTCATTCCGTAAGATGAGGTCTGAATGCTAAACACGCTCTCTGGACGCTTTCTGATTTTGACCACCATTTTTGTGATGTTGGCTGAAATTCTGATTTTTGCGCCGTCTGTGGCGCGATTCAGAGAAGACTATTTGCTGGCGCGCTTGGAACGCGCGCAGATTGCGTCCCTGGCGTTGCTTGTTGATGGGATGATCTCGGACGAACTCGAAGATGAACTGCTGAAAAATGCAGAGGTATATAACGTGGTGTTGCGGCGCGATCAGGTTCGCCAACTTGTTTTGGCCACGCCTGTTCCTCGCCCAATTGAACAGACTTTTGATCTGCGGGACTCAATGGCACCCGTGTTGATCCGTGACGCCATGATGCGGTTGGTCAAGTCAGAGCCGGAAGTCATTCGTGTTATTGGCGCGCCTGTTCGCGAAGCAGGGCTGTTGATCGAAGTCACCATGGATACAAGCAGTTTACGCGCGGCCATGATTGAATACGGTGTCCGCATTCTGGTTTTATCTGCGGTGATCTCGGTGATTACCGCGATGCTGCTGTTTATTGCAGTCAGGATTTTGTTGGTGAAGCCAATCAAAGGTGTCGTCGACTATATGCAAAGATATGCAGCGGCCCCGGAAGATGCGCGCCAAATCATCACTCCAAGCTCTAACGTTACGGAACTGCGCGAGGCTGAGGATGCGCTGCGGCAACTGCAAATGGAATTGACACAAGCGCTTCGTCAAAAGGACAGACTGGCCCAGTTGGGATCCGCTGTATCCAAGATCAGCCATGATTTGCGCAACATTCTGACCTCGGCTCAGTTGTTCACAGATCGAATCGAAAGCTCTGAAGACCCTTTGGTGGCGCGATTGGCGCCGAAATTGGTGAACTCGATCACGCGCGCCGTGAATCTGTGCGAAAACACATTGGCCTTTGGCAAAGCGGAAGAGCCCGCCCCGCGTCTGCAAATGGTGGCCTTAAATGATCTTGTGGAAGATGTCGTCGACGGAGAGCGGCTTGCAACCGAAGGGCAAAACATCGAGATTTCAGAATCGGTTTTGGCGGGAACACATGTACGTGCAGATCCCGAACAATTGTTCAGAGTGATCGGAAACTTGGTCCGCAATGCGCGCCAGGCCATCGTGGCAACCGGCAAACCCGGTGCAGTTCACATCAGTTGTTCAGACACAAAAGACGCATGGATCATCGAAGTGTCTGATACTGGCCCGGGACTCCCAGCCAAAGCGCAAGAACATTTGTTTACGCCGTTTCAAGGTGGGGTTTCCAAAGGTGGCACGGGCTTGGGGCTAGCGATATCTGCAGAACTGATCCGGGGTCATGGTGGAGACGTAACACTCGCGTCAACAGGTCCTGATGGGACTGTTTTCTGTATTCGCTTGCCAAAGAGCGATGTTGCGATTTGAGGGTTGCAAACCCGTAAATGTCAGCGTAAATCCCCGCGTAACGGACCGATAGCTCAGCTGGATAGAGTACCTGACTACGAATCAGGGGGTCGGGGGTTCGAATCCTCCTCGGTCCGCCA
>CALHST010000133.1 GCA_938038825.1 uncultured Paracoccaceae bacterium
GAACTTGGAAGACGTCCTTACCAAGATCCAATCCTATTGTAGTAACTTCCATGGTGGAGCTCCATTCCTGGTTGATGAAAACATCTGCACTATGCCGCAAAACGCGACGGTTCGGTGCAGACGCCATCCACCCCATCCGCATCTTTCGAGTTCGCATGGTTGGCAGCGAACGTCTACTTGCTATGGCCTGTCCCAATAGGCAATTGTCTGAGTGGTACGGTTTCTGGCCCGAGTAAATCAATGCTGTGACATGTCGTTTACGGCGTCATTTCGCCTTCGCCCGCTTATGACTTCGCATGGGCGACCATGGTCAGCAGATCATATTCGGCCACCAGATCGTCGTCTTGATTGGTCAGGGTCACATGCCAGCGGACTTCGCCATACTCATCATTGCGGGGCGTTTTTGTCTTGACGGTCAGGCGCACTTTGATGCTGTCGCCGGGCACAACGGGTTTCATGAACCGCAGATTGTCCAAACCGGTATTGGCCAACACGGGCCCTTCGTTGGGTTCCACAAACAGACCCGCCGCAAAGCTAAGCAACAAGTATCCATGCGCGACGCGACCGGGAAAGAACGGATTACGGGCCGCGGCGGCTTCGTCCATGTGCGCATAGAACGTGTCACCCGTGAACTCTGCAAAATGGGCCACATCGTCCATGGTGATCTCGCGGGGGTCCGTGTTCAGCGTCTCGCCCACGTGCAGGTCGTGAAAGCTGCGCGTGAAGGGATGCGCGGGGGCGGGTGTTTCCGCCGCGCCCGGAATCCAGGTCTTGCCAATCGCGGTCAGGATGTCCGGGCTGCCCTGTATTGCAGTGCGCTGCATGTAATGCATGACGCCGCGCACGCCGCCCATTTCTTCGCCGCCACCTGCGCGACCGGGGCCGCCATGTACCAGATGCGGCAGAGGGGAACCGTGCCCCGTCGATCCCGCCATGCTGTCGCGGTTGTTAAAGTACAGCCGCCCGTGGAACGCCCCGGCGCCAAGGGCCACGTCGCGGGCCACTTCTGGGTCATGGGTGATAACCGAAGCCACCAAAGATCCGCCGCCGCGATTGACCAGCCCGATCGCGTGACCTAGATCGCGGTATCCCATCACAGTAGACACGGGCCCAAAGGCTTCGGTGTCGTGTACCCGTTTCGCCCCGTCAGGATCGGCGCAACGAAACAGCATTGGGGGCAGGAACGCCCCCGCAGCGCCATCGGCGCCGTGCACATCAAACGCGTCAGGATCGCCAAAGACCCGTTCGGCCTCGCCCCCAATGATGGCGGCCTTTGCCAGAACGTCGCGCTTTTGCGCGTTGGACACCAGTGCGCCCATGCGCGTGTTTTCCGCTTTGGGATCACCGATGACAGTCTTGGCGAGCCGGGCAGAAATGGCCTCGATCACAGCGTCCACATGGGTGTCGGGCGCAAAGATCCGGCGGATGGCTGTGCATTTTTGCCCCGCCTTGGTGGTCATCTCGCGGTGCACTTCTTTGACAAACAGATCGAATTCCGGCGTGCCGGGCGCGGCATCGGGGCCAAGGATCGAGGCGTTCAGACTGTCTTGTTCCGCCACAAAGCGGATCGAATTGCGCAGGATATGCGGGGCCGAGCGCAGCTTGAACGCGGTATCGGCAGACCCGGTGAAGCTGACCACATCCTGGCAGGTTAGATGGTCCAACGTGTCGCCTAATGCCCCCGAAACAAGCTGCAACGCGCCGTCCGGCAGAATGCCGCTGTCGATCATCAGCCTAACCGCCAATTCGGTGACATAGCTGGTCGCCGTGGCCGGTTTCACAATGGCAGGCACACCCGCCAAAAGCGTGGGGGCCAGTTTTTCCAACATACCCCAAACGGGGAAGTTGAACGCGTTAATATGGATCGCAACCCCCTGAAGGGGCGTGCACATGTGATGGCCAAGAAAACTGCCATCCTTGGACAGCTGTTCCACTTCGCCATCCATGTAGATATGCGCATCCGGCAACTCGCGCCGCCCCTTAGAGGCAAAGACGAACATCGTTCCGATACCGCCATCCACGTCGATCATATGGTCCGATTGCGTGGCCCCTGTGGCAAAACTGATGTCATACAGCGCCTGTTTGTTCTGGTTCAGATGCAGCGCGAGCGCCTTGACCATCCGGGCGCGGTCATGGAAGGTCAGCGCGCGCAGGGCCGGGCCCCCGATTGTGCGGGCATAAGCCAGCATGGCGTCACTATCCAAATCTGTGTTCCCAGCTTGGGCAAAGACCTCACCCGTGACCGCGTTTTCGATGACACGAGCGCCCGCATTGGGGGCAATCCAGTGGCCGGTGATAAAACTGCTGACGTCCTGAAGTCCCATAAGGCACCCCTCCGGTTTGAGATTCGCTTTCGCTTATTATTGACCGTCCGGTCGGTTATGCAAGCTGGGTTTGATGTGACGCGCGCATGTGATGTCTGGCAGTACAGGCAACATAACCCTGATTACCAGTATTTTGGTCGATTTCAGGGCACATTCTAAACTGAGTTGCGAAATTCCCCCTATCTTGCTGGAAAGAAAGAAGAATAATGAGAAATGCAATATTGAGCGATATTCAAAACGCAAAGATGATAGTGGATGTTGTTACAACTACTCTCAAGAACTCAAAAAAATTCTACGCTTTCGTCACACTAAAGTCAGGCTTTCAACTTAGATAGGGATGATCCTAATCCGAGTCTTCTTAGACTCATTTTACTTTTGCCTGAGTTAATAGAAGCAAATCTTTATGCAGTCGTATTTCGTGAACATTTATGGCTCAAAAAATGGAGGAGAACGAATGATGCACCATTGGTCAAATACAATATCATGGAGCAAATTGAGTTTATTAGTTCCGTTTGTTGCAATTCAACTATCTTTGGCAAACATTGCCATGGGGGAAACCTGTAGTAAACCAGTCGGTGCTAGTAGCGAAGGAGTTATCATCTGCGATTTAGGTGTTCTAGAGGGAGGAAGCACGAGTTTTGCCAATGCCGTCAGCGAAGATGGTAAAACTGTGGTTGGAGTAAGTAGTTCGTCGGTGGTGACCTGCTCCCCATTGAGTCCGCTAATTTAGGTTAGCTCTGTTCAGGTTTTGGTCTTCTATTGACCGGTTAGCATATTCCGCAGGTGTCAGACCAGCGAGGCTTGTGTGTGGCCGGTAGTTGTTGAAGTCGATGCGCC
>CALHST010000134.1 GCA_938038825.1 uncultured Paracoccaceae bacterium
CGCCAAGTTGTTGTGGCCTCTATCACGTCCGATGCGGATGAATACGTGCAGGACGTTGTGGCTGAGTTGAAGGCAGCGGGTGTGCGGGTCGAGGCCGACCTTCGCAATGAGAAGATCAACTATAAGGTTCGCGAACACTCACTTGGCAAAGTGCCGATCATTCTGGCTGTTGGACACCGCGAAGTTGAAGAGCGCACCGTGACTGTGCGCCGTTTGGGCGAGAAACAAACAGCTGTGAATACATTGGCTGAGGTGGTTGCCGAATTGTCCTTGGCAGCAACGCCACCAGATCAACAATAACCATCGTGAACGCGCGCGGCCCCTTAGAGCTGCGCGCTTTTTCGCATTCGTCTATGACAATCCCAGTTGGGTTTGGGTTTCTTCCGTCCACCCTAGAAAAAGCGCACCATTTATTTCAATCAGTGGCCGTTTCATCAAGGTCGGGTTTTCAACCAGCAACGCGATTGGATCACGCTCGCGCTCTTGCGCGCTTAACCCGCGCCATGTTGTTGAGCGTGCATTCACCAAAGCGGTGCCAAACTGTTCAAAGTACACTGAAAAATCTGCTGCACTGAGAGGTGTTTCCCGAATGTCCACAAATTCGGCGTCCGGGAACGCCCGAATGGCTTTGCGGCACGTGTCACAAGATTTGATGCCATAGATTCGCATAATTTTTGCCCGTCTCGTTACGTATTCACAAACCCGTTAACGCAATCTCCTTGATTTTGCCAAGGAATGTACAATCTATAATGGAGGTGCTGGGTTTTTTGTTTCCCGTAAGGCCCTCGGTCTTGCCGGATACAATACCCGATATCTGGAACGGCCCGCATCTCGGTGGGATGTGGTGAAAGACACAATTCAAGGAGCACGGGAAAGATGCCAAATGGCACCGTGAAGTGGTTTAATACCACAAAAGGCTATGGGTTTATTGCACCAGAAGACGGCGGCAAAGATGTGTTTGTGCATATCTCAGCAGTTGAACGATCTGGTTTAACGGGACTGGCCGACGATCAAAAAGTTAGTTTTGAAATGAGTGAAGGTCGTGATGGTCGCGCCATGGCGACTGATCTAAAAGCACTTTAGGCGCTAAAAAATCAAAAAACGGCGCCCAAATTACTGGCGCCGTTTGCTTTACTGGCTTCCAGGTCTAGTCGAAAGAACAGCCCTTTTCCCCGATGGGGCAATCAAAGCTTGATGTGGCCTTCACACGGTGAAGTTTCTTCTTTTTCACCGGATGGCTCATCATGGCGTGATAGCTGATGTTTTGGTTCGGAGTGCCGCAGCAAATTGTCCCATCCGATGTAACCGGCTGAAGACCCGCTGGGCAAAAATTATGGCTCGTTTTGACAGGATAGACATTGTTTTCGCCACCCGCCATGACAGTCGTACTGCCAATCATGAACAGACCTGCACCTGCCATTAAGACTGCTTGAATACGCATATTTTGTCCTTTTTTATTGCGCGACCCCACAAGGTGCTTGTGGATAAAATGCCCGCACAGAGCCATTCAAGTCCAGTATTTTTTGAAACACGCTTTGCATGCGTGGTGTTTGTGCACTCAACATCGCTCTCACTATCATAAGCGAAAGAAACCGTTGCGTCGTGTCGGGAAGGCAGCTGCTTTGTTAAAAAGTCGTTCGATACGCTGGCCTCTCTTTACTCCAGAACACCTTTAAACTCGCGCCATTCGCCTTTTGACATACCCGAGGTTTCTTGCGTGACACTTTCGCCCGCTATCATCCGGCGGATACAATCCAGCGCCGTTGCAGACAGTGTTGCCCCCCCCATTCGGTAATCCTCAAACGCGCGAAACGCGAACGGGACCCAATCCGCCACAAGCTTGCACATCTCGTCTGCATAGACCCGGATCTCGTATTGCGCATGCGCGTCGGCGCGTAACCGCAGGAAATGCAACAAGTTATGCAGATCCACTTTCCAGTACCACTGAGTGTAGATGTTGGCAGGCAAATTCATCCGGGCCAGTTCACGTGCCAAACCTTGCTGTCCGTCCTGCCCAATCATTTCTTCATAATGATCATAAGCCCGCGCAGAGTCTGCTTTCAAATATTCCAGAACCCGAGCGGCTTCTGCACCTTCCAGTGCTGCACCACGTCCTTGATTGTTTACCTCGGACTGGGCCGCCAGATGCTCCGGAGCGGGAATATAAAACTCGCGGTCCAGAATCGAATACCGGGCAGAGTATTCATTTACATTCGCAGTGCGATGACGAATCCACTGACGCGCGACAAAGACCGGCAGCTTCACATGAAGCTTCAATTCGCACATCTCAAACGGAGTCGAATGCCAGTGGCGCATCAAGTACCGAATCAGCCCTTCGTCATTCTGAACAGATTTTGTGCCTTTTCCATAACTTACACGCGCCGCCTGACAAATCGCGGCATCGTCACCCATATAATCGATCACTCGCACAAACCCGTGATCCAAAACAGGATATGCTGTGTAAAGATGCGCCTCCATGCCCGGAACGGTCGCACGTAAAGTCTGCGACGTTTCTTCACGCAACGCGTCGATTTCGGATTGTTGGTCTGCGCTTATGGGCATGGTCTGCGGCCTTCTTGGCGGGAATCTATGAGGTCCCTACTATATATCCGTGGTCGAAAGTAGGAAGCCACAATATGAAGGCAGCAACAGTGCAACACCAAGTTGATCAAAACACACGACCTCGCGTTGACTTTGCTGTGAATTGGCCGCACTCTTACCGCCATCAGAGCCAGCAAAAAGGGCCAGAGCAGATGTGGCGTTCTCTACTACCAATTGGTGCACTTGTAGGTCTTACGGCCTGCGGCGATGGAAACCCATTTGTGCCCGAACCCGAAACCTCGACCAATGC
>CALHST010000135.1 GCA_938038825.1 uncultured Paracoccaceae bacterium
GGCTAAGTCACGTTCCGTAGAGAGATGGGGGTTTACTATGCTTGTTGTGATTTCGCCGGCCAAAAGGCTCGATTGGGCTGAACAACCCGTTCAGACCACGTCCCCTGCATTTCCAGAAGACGCCGCGCGTTTGGTGAAAACAGCGCGAAACCTCCCATTGCGTGACCTGAAAGGTCTGATGGATTTGTCTGACGATCTCGCGCGGTTAAATCGCGACAGGTTCCGGGCCTACGAAGAAGAGCCCTCTCCGGATGCAACGCGCCCGGCGGTTTTTGCCTTTGCGGGTGATACATATCAAGGGTTGGATGCCGCGTCCTTGAACGCTGAGGATTTGCAATGGGCTCAGGATCATTTGCGAATTTTGTCGGGGCTCTATGGGCTTTTACGTCCAATGGACGCAATTCAACCGTATCGTCTTGAAATGGGGAGCCGCCTAAAAACGCGCAGGGGAAAGAACCTGTATGACTATTGGCGCGATCAATTGTCCAAAGCGCTGAATGCGCAAGCTGAACAGGTCAACAGCGACACGCTTATCAACTGCGCCAGCCAGGAATATTTTGGTGCGGTCGCGCCCAAGGCGTTGAAACTGAACGTGATCACGCCTCAGTTTATGGAAGACAAAGGCCAAGGACCAAAGATGGTCAGCTTCTTTGCCAAAAAGGCACGGGGTGCCATGGCGCGGTTTGTGGTTGAGCGTCGCTTAACCGATCCGTCCAGCATTTTGGATTTTGACAGTGGCGGCTATGCCTATCAGCCCACGTTGTCCAGCCCGGAAAAACCCGTGTTTGTGCGACCTTACCCGACCTGATCACGCGCTGATGGCGGGATCTTCTTCGGGGAACGGATCAATTGCGCTGTCGGGAAGATGTTCTTGGATCGCTTCGAAAATCGCAGGCTTTCGCAAGGGCTTGGTCAAATATTTGTCGAGCCCTGCAACCAGGATCCAATCATCGTCGCCATCCATGGCATGCGCGGTCAACGCGCAAATCGGGACGTGACCACCTGTGTCTTCTTCAATAGCGCGGATGGTTTGGGTGGCCTCTTTACCGTCCATTTCCGGCATTGAAATATCCATGAAAATCAAGTCCGGTGCAAAACGGGTGAACGCGTCGACCGCTTCGCGGCCATTGTTTGCAAACTCCAGCTCAATGTCCAATGTTTTGACAAGTTTGCGGAACACAAGCTGGTTGGTTTTATTGTCTTCTGCCGCCAAGATCCGCATCTTGCGGGGCATTGCGACAACCGGCATTTCAGCCTGCATGGCATCATCAAGATCGTTTTCGAGATCTACCGTATCGATATCCAAGGCTGGATCATCATCTTGGGTTGTCTGGTCGTCGGTTTTGGTCTCTGACAACGCAACGAGGGGATCTGCATCGTCGTCCAAGGGCTCCAAGTCTAAACTGTGTTCATTGGCCCCAACATCTGCCGTTTCCGATTCTGGCGCGCCCGCCAAAACCGGCTGGCTGTGCATTTTGGATAAGGGGCCCGCAGCATCCGGCCAAGGTTCATCGTCAAATTCGACTACAGCCTGATCCTGTGTGATTTCAGGCTCTGCCGTCAAAACCGTAACCTCTGACAAGGCATCAACATCTGTAAAGGTGCTTGGCGCGATGAAATCGAGGTCTTCCTCCGGCGCCTCTGCCACGGCATCATCATCTTTTGCATTCTCAAAAGTGGGGCCCGAGTCAAACACGTTGTCTTCGGACAACCGCCGAGATCGAAATGGAATGGGCGGCGTCTGTAAAACATCCCCTATATCAACGATTTCATCAGACTCTACATCACTGGGCGATGTCTGCGCCTCTACGTGCCCTTCGATTGACTGGTTCAGCAATTTGACCAGCATGTCTCTGGTGAAGATTTGCGGCAAATCGCCAGAGATTTGATCGGCGCATGGGTGGCTTTCCGGCAATTTCCGTGCGCCGCCATGCAAAAGAACCGGCCCATTCCATCCGTTGTCACGCAACGTGGCCAACGCGCTGGTGATCAGCGCATCATCCTCTGGTCGTTCCAACAAAAGAAGATCCGCACCATCTTTCAATGAATCGGTGGCCCCTAACCCAAGTGCCTGAATATGACCCTGCAAAATGCCAGAAATTTCGTCGTTTTGACAGTGA
This sequence comes from uncultured Paracoccaceae bacterium, assembly GCA_938038825.1. Taxonomy (GTDB): domain Bacteria; phylum Pseudomonadota; class Alphaproteobacteria; order Rhodobacterales; family Rhodobacteraceae; genus Aliishimia. Next base: position 2,121 of record CALHST010000135.1, read on the forward strand.
ACCGCGACCTTTTTCAAATACACCGGGAACTCTGGATCTGGCTGCACATGACCTGATGAGACGGCAAGTGGAATGCGGAATTGAAAACAAGACCCTTGCCCATAAACGCTTGTCGCCCAAATCTCGCCATCCATCAGCTTGACCAGTTTTTCGGAAATGGACAGCCCTAACCCGGTGCCCTCGAACCTGCGGTTTCGTTCGTCCTCAACTTGATTAAACTCGCCAAACACATGCGCGACCATGTCGTCCGGAATGCCAATTCCCGTGTCGTCAATTTCAACATGCAGCGACACGATGCCATCGTCGGGCAGCGCCTCACCATGGACACGCACCAAAACGCGCCCAGTTTGCGTGAACTTGACTGCATTTCCGATAAGATTCGTCAAAATCTGGCGAATGCGCCCCATGTCGCCGTCATAGTGTCGGGGCAAAGACATTTCGAAATCGCACAGCAACGCGATGTCTTTTTCGTCTGCGGCGGGCTGCACCAGCCGAAGGACCTCGTGAATGGCGGTTTCCAAATCGAACGGGTGTCGATTCAGCACCATTTTTTCGGCTTCCATCTTGGAAAAATCGAGAATGTCATTGATGATGACCAACAATGCCTCGCCCGAATTGCGGATGGTTTCGACATACAGCATCTGTTCTTCATCCAAACCGGAATCCGCCAGCAGGGAACTCATGCCCACAACGCCGTTCATCGGGGTTCGGATTTCGTGGCTCATATTCGCCAAAAAGGCGGACTTCGCGCGCGCAGCCTCTTCCGCGCGGGTGCGTGCGCCCAATAACTCCCGTTCGTAATGCACATTTTCTGTGATGTTCAGGCCCAATGACACAAGGTCGCCTGCGGGGCCCCGGTGATCAACCATCTTGATAAATTGATCATTCCACAATCGGACGACCACGGGTTCCGGTTTTGGATCATGACGACGTTGCAGCATAAAGGCGCGCCAGTCTGCCCGATTGCGATCTTCGGTATCGACGATCCCTTCGTCGGTCAGAATTTGCAGAATGCGGGCATAGGGAATGCCGGGTTTGACCTCTTCCAGACCATCAAAAACCACCAAATACGACGCGTTTGCTGCGATCAGTTGGTCGTCTTGGTCAAAAAACGCGAATCCATCTTGGCTGGTTTCCAGTGAATGCCACATCCGACGCTCGGCGATTTCCAGATTTTGGGTCACCACAGTCAGGTCAGATTTCACCCGTTTGTTTTCACTTTGCGCAACCGCCAGGTTTTCGCGCGTTTCCACAATCGCTTCGGACAGCGCGCGGGCGTGCAATCCCAATTTTCGATTGGCGGCGTAAAGTTCTGCCTGCTTTAATTCCAAAAGCCGTTCCGCAGCCAATCGGCCGCGACGCTCTGCCGCTAATTTTTCTGCCAAACTCATCAAATGGGGCCCGTTTCCTCGTCCCACTAAAATCGGCAGATATAGTGAATATAGGTTTAACTTTGCACAGGTCACTTGTGCCAACGCAAATGCATGTGGCAGGCTTGGCCCACCCCAATCAGGAGAGTCTCATGCGCGCGCTTGTTTGCTGTTTGATAATGTTATGTGCGACCAGTGTTATGGGGCAGGGGACAGACCCAATTGCATCCCACAGGTATGTCTATAACCCGGATACGGATTTCCCGGGCGGGGATATCTCCGCGCTTTTTGATACCACGCAAGAGGCTTGCGCGCGTGCTTGCACTGCCGATTCATCCTGTCAGGCGTTTACCTTTAATCAACGCTCTAACGCGTGTTTCCCAAAACGCGGGGTTGGTGAAAAGAGTCCCTTTGGTGGGGCGTTATCGGCCCAAAAAGTGACACTTGATTCAGGAACGCGGAACCGTGCGGCAGACCGGCGTGCGGCTCTGCCTTTTTTGACGGAACAGGATATCAAAGCGGCTAAGGCATTGGTGGATGTCGTTTCGCTAAGATTTCCCGCTGGGGCGCAAAGCGAAGCAGACCTGACGGGTGCGTTGACCTCTGCGCTGTCTCAGGGGCAAATTGCGAATGCGCGTCTGTGGGCTGGGTTCTTGGCGGCTTTATCCGATGGTGCCGAGGCTTGGGCGCAATACGGGGCGCTTGGGTTGCGTTTGCCCGACTCAACGCCTTCGCGAACAGTGCGTCAGGCACGGAATGATGCGGTGCCTGCGTCGATCAATGCCGTGTTGCGTGCGCCAAACGATGCGGTTGAGGCCAGCGCACTCACGCAGCTGGCCCAAGCGTTGGAGGCGAACGGGCGTGGGCGCGACATGATCCCCGCATTGCGTCGTGCCTTTGCGCTGACCAATCGGCAGGACATCAAGGATCAGCTCGATGACGCCATTGGCAAATATGGCTTTCGCATCATGGACCATCAGGTGGATAGTAACAGCGCGACGCCGCGTATCTGTGTGACCTTTTCAGAAGTCTTGGCGCAAAAGCGCGTGGATTATGACATTTACACCCGCACATCAGCACAAGGGCTGGTGACTCAGGCAGATGGCTCTCAACTGTGTATTGATGGTGTCCAGCACGGCGAAACCTATACCATGACGTTCCGCTCAGGCCTGCCTGCAGCCAGCGGTGAAACTCTTGCCCGGGATACGGATCTGCGGGTCTATGTTCGGGATCGGGCGCCATCAGTGCGCTTTCCGGGGCGCGCCTATGTCCTGCCGCGCACAGCTGGCGCGGCTTTGCCAATCGAAACTGTCAATGTCGACGCAGTCACACTGCAACTGAGGGAAGTCAGTGACAGGAACCTGTTGCGCGCCTTGCAAGACGATTACTTTGGCCGACCGCTCAGCCAATATCAGGATGACATCTTTGCGCGCGACATTGCCGAGGAAATCTGGACGGGATCCGCCACTGTTCAAAACGGCCTGAACCAAGATCTGATAACCCGCTTGCCATTGGATCAGATGCTTCAGGGCCGCGCGCCCGGAATTTACGCGCTTACAGCGCGGATACAAGGCGCAGACCCGGGATCAGATGCGGGTGCCACGCAGTGGTTCGTGCATTCCGATCTTGGCCTGACAAGTATGCAGGGCACAAAGGGGCTGCATGTGGCGGTTCGCGGTTTGACGGACGCCCGCGCAAAGCCGGGTGTGACAGTCTCCCTGATCTCCAAAGCCAACGCCGTGTTGGCCAAATCGCAAACGGATGCCACGGGGTTCGCACAGTTCGCCGCAGGCGCTGTGCGCGGCCGGGGCGCTGCGGCACCTGCTTTGATATTGGCCGAATCTGCGGACGATGTTGTGTTCCTGCCTTTGACAGGACCCGCCTTTGATCTTGCAGACCGGGGCGTTGCTGGTCGCACAGCACCGGGCCCAATCGACGCGTTCTTGGCAACAGATCGCGGCGCATACCGGCCGGGCGAAGTTGTGGGCGTCACGGCACTATTGCGCGATGATTTGGCGACCGCCCTTACAGGTCTACCACTTGTTGCCGTGTTGCGTCGCCCAGATGGTGCAGAATATTCCCGCATGACCGCCCAGCAATCCGCAGCAGGGGGGCATGTCTTTCAATTGCCCATAGGCCAAGACGTTCCACGCGGCACGTGGCGGTTGGATATGCTGCTGGGGGATGAAACGCCCTTGGCCAGTCAAACGCTTTTGGTCGAAGACTTTTTGCCAGAACGTTTGGATCTTGACCTTTCCTTGCCAGACAGTCCGATTGCCCTGTCCGGGCAAACCACTTTGCAGATTCAATCCGATTACCTGTTTGGCGCCCCAGCTGCGGATTTGCCTGTTGAGGTCGAAGCGCGCCTGCGTCCAACCCGCACAATGTCCGATTGGCCGGGATTTCAGTTTGGCCGGCACGACATTGCAACGCGTCAACGGGTTTCCATTGCGCCGCCAGCGCGAACAGATGCAAAGGGTTCCGCTGCTGTCCCCCTGACATTCCCGAAAATGGACGTCACCAGCAACCCGTTACACGCCACCATCCTTGCGCGTGTCTCCGAAGGGTCTGGCCGCCCTGTTGAGCGCACACTGACCCGTCCCATCCAGCCGCAATCCTCGTTGATTGGCGTGAAGCCGGGGTTTGAAGATTTTGTGCCAAGTGGCAGCAATGCCCAGTTCGATGTGATTGTTCTTGGCCCCGATGGTCTGGCCCAACCCGCCCAAATCTCGTGGCGCCTTAATCGCGTTGAAACGCGGTATCAGTGGTATCAGCTTTATGGAAACTGGAATTGGGAACCCTCAACGCGCCGCACTCGGATTGCCTCAGGCACTGTTGCCGTGGGCAATACTGCGGCGCAGATCGAGGCCGCGGTTCCTGAATGGGGTGAATACGAATTGGTGTTGGAAACCCCAGACGCTGAAACCTCTGCTGCGTTCTTTGTCGGATGGTACGGCACCGGAGATGCCAGCCAAACCCCGGATCGCCTGCAAGTCGGGCTGGATAGGCAGGACTATGGCGTTGGCGACACCGCGCAGGTGCGCATCACGGCACCGGCTGGCGGCACGGCATTGCTGTCCGTGCTGGCGTCAGATGTGATCCACCGCGAGGTCGTCACCCTGTCGCCGGGAGAGACGCAAATACCTGTGACCGTAACCGAAGACTGGGGCAGCGGCGCTTACGTCATGGCATCTGTATTGCGTCCCGTTGGCGAGGATGATCCGGCCCCAACACGGGCGCTGGGCGTGGCCCATGCCCGCGTGATCCCTGGTGACAAAGCGCTGCAGGTCACCGTGAACAGCGCGGAAATGACCGACGGCCAAAGCGGCAACATTGAAGTCACGGTGACGGTATCCGGCACGGGGCCACGCTTTGTGACTTTGGCGGCAGTAGATGTGGGGATTCAGAACCTGACAGCCCACAATGCCCCGGATCCCGCAGATCATTACTTTGGACAACGCCGATTGGGTGTGTCTTTGCGCGATCTCTACGGGCGTTTGATCGATGGCCAATCCGGTGCGCTTGGCCAAGTGCGCTCGGGTGGTGATGCAGGGGCCCGTCTGGCCATGCAATCGCCGCCCCCAACCGAAGCCCCCATGGTCTTTTTCTCGGGCCTCATTCCTGTTGGTCCTGATGGCCGCGCCCAAATCTCTGTCCCAAAGCCCGCGTTCAACGGCACCATCCGCTTGGACGCCATCGCCTGGAGCGAGACCGCCATCGGCAACGCAAGTTCCGAAGTTGTTGCCCGCGATCCAGTTGTTCTTTCGGCGTCCTTGCCGCGTTTTATGGCCCCGGGGGATAGGTCCCGCCTGCTTTTGGAATTTGTGCATGTCGAAGGACCAAATGCGGCAATGCCGCTTGCGATTCGTGCCGATGGGGTGACCTTGACGGACGCCCCTGTGTCGGTGGATATCCAAGACCAATCCAAAACCA
>CALHST010000136.1 GCA_938038825.1 uncultured Paracoccaceae bacterium
ATGCCTTTTAGCAATTCCGGAGAACGTTGCAACGCACCTGCGCCAAGCGGCCCACCCCAGTCTTGGCCAATGAAAATCAGCTCTGACAGTTCAAGTTTGATCAACAGAGAGTTGAGCCATGTGATATGGTTTTCGATGGAATGCTGACTGGCCGGAACTTTGCTTGAAAAACCCAATCCCACCAGCGTTGGCATAATGATGCGAAATTGATCCTGCGGCAGGCTTTCGGCAACTTTGCGATACAAAAAGCCTGATGTTGGGACGCCGTGTTGCATGTAGACGGGGTATCCAGTGCCAACTTCCAGGACATGGATCTTGATGCCGGGTGCGACCTCGACCAAATAGCTTTTGTAATCATCGCTCACAAGCTTGGCAGCGTAGTCTGGCAAAGGGAACGCTTCAAACGCGCCCGCCGTCAGAGTCACTGTCCCGGTTCCAACAGGCGTTTGCAGCGACCCATCGCGTGTGAAAACAACGCCCGCGATGATGAACACTATCGCAAGGATTGCTACGCTACGCAGTGCTATTTTCTTCATGAAATTTGCTCCGGTCTGATGACTGACAAGCGCTGCATGATGCCCAACCTTCCGGTGTCCTGTCGTCGGTTAAGGTCGCGTTGGGTGGGCACCCAATGGAAGTACGGACTCTCAGTTTCTTTCTCCCAACGGTAGATGTGCAAAAATTGAACGTCATTGACGTTTTGCGCGCCTCGGTGTTGCATCAGTGCGCCACCACCTATGACCAAGAGAGGGGCTTTGATATGCTCGGCGCAAAAAACTTAGACTGGGAAGAAGTAAAAAGTTTTGCAGTCGTTGCAGTTGCCGGATCGGTCCGCCGCGCCGCAAAAGAGCTGAGCGTTCACCACTCAACTGTCAGTCGCCGGATCGACAGTCTGGAACATGCGATTGGCACTAAACTGTTTGACCGAAAGCCAGAGGGATACGTGTTGACTTCTGCCGGCGAGCGGCTCGCAGCAACAGTGCAAGAATGTGGACTGCGTTTGAACGATGCCGAACGGATGATTTCTGGCCAGGATCGTGAGCTAAGCGGTGTTGTGACAGTCGCACTGTCTGAACCCTTGGCGGTGTATGCGTTTGGGCCAAGATTGGCAGAATTCACAGAAACCCATCCGAACATCGAAATACACATGATTATGACCCAAAAGGTTGTGGATCTATCACGCCGCGAGGCGGACATCGCCTTGCGCATCGACAATAACCCGCCAGACACGCTCGTTGGAAAACGGCTTTTCCCCTATTATCAAACAGCCTACGCAACCCAAGACTATCTGGACGCGCATGATTTCGAAAACAAACCGGAAGCTGCGCGATGGGTGTCTTGGCACGCCGGGAAAAACAGGTTCCCAGCCTGGACGAAAGAGGCTGGGTTTGGGAGGGTTCCCTTGTGGGGTCACTTCCCGGAACCCGCTATGCAGCAGGCCGCCGCACGGGGCGGATTGGGCCTGGCCATGTTGCCTTGTATCATGGGCGACAACGATCCAGCATTGGTGCGTGCAAGCAGTCGAAAACCGATCAGGGCACGGGATATTTGGTTGCTGACCCACAGCGATCTGCGCCGGACAGCACGCATAAGAGCGTTCATGACGTTTGCCGAAAAAATCCTGCGCGAATTAAAACCGCAATTTTTGGGTGAACCTGGTGCGTGAGTGCACCACGATGTTGCATGACTTTCACATGACACAATAAATGCGCGGCACCACATATAGATGCAAAGCAATCGGACAGCTTGGTCCCAATCGCAGGAAGCATCAGATGGAATTTCCAACGGTCGCCGCCACTGTCGGCGCAATACTCATTATCGCACAACAGATATTCATGATGATTACAGGCACGCACCGTGGAACTGTCTCCATCGGTGTCGGAGTTGGCGATGACAAGCAGCTTGAACGCAAAATGCGTCGACATGGCAATCTGGCTGAAAACGCCGCGATCTTCATCGTTGTTCTTGGTTTTGCTGAAATGCTGACCGGTGGCACCTTGATCACCACAGGTCTAGGTGTCGCCTTTCTGATCGCCCGGATTTCGCACGCTGTTGCGTTTTCATCTTTGTCCGGCTCTCACGGGCAGGAAAACAGCGCAAGGATTTTTGCCCTGTGCAGGCTGTTTGGTGCGCTTGGTACTGGGCTCAGCGGCATCATTCTCGGCCTCTACCTGCTGTATTTGCTGGCGTCATAGGGTCTGCACCGCGCAGAACCACTGAATTAATCTTAATACCTTTCAGGGAATGCAAACATGCAACCAGAACAGACCCCAAAATTGAATACGCCTGCCACTGGCTATGAAAACAGGCGCATTATCTCAGGTCAAAAATTTCATGTTCTGCATCAGGAAATGGACATTGATGCCACTGTCGATACGGTTTGGAACGAAGTTGCGGGGAATTTCGTCAACAGCGGTGAGATCGCGGCAAGCATCAACACATCTCGTTGCCTGAGTGGTGACCTGACATCCGGGCTGGGCGCAGAGCGGTTCCTTGATTTCGACTTTCAGGGGACGCGGGTGCAAGCCAAAGAACGGATTGTGGAGTACCGCGACTGTGGCGATAACCGCGAGTTCACCTATGATGTGTATGAATCAAAGGGGTCGCCGCTCACGGTTAAGGTCTACAGCACATGGATCGTACGTAAGTCTGACGACGGGAAAACCTATCTTGGCACTGCTTTCATTTTTCGGGCGAATATTGCGTTCTTGACCGGAATTATTGGGCAACAGCTGGCAAAGTCGGGGTCCCTGAGGACCGGGCTTTTGGCGTATAAACACTATTTGGAAACGGGCGAAAAACGATTGGACAGCGCAAAGCTGAACGAACGATATCCCGCAGATTGATGCAAGGGTGAACACGCCCAGCGCGCCGGAGAGTCCGCTGATTTAGGTTGGCTCCGTTCAGGTTTGGTCTTCCATTGACCCGTTGAAATATTCTGCTGGCGTCCGGTCAAAGAGACCTTTTTGACAAAAGGCTCACTGCGCACCTTAGAGGCAGCGCAATATCGCGTGGCGAAATCCGGTTCGACCACGCAAAGGGCGATCACATCCCTGCCCTGGCGCTGCATTTCTTTCCCCTGACCCAAGAGTTGAGAGGCTACCGCCGGTTCCATCGTGTCAAGACGAGTCGCAAAGCGCGCCATTTTGAATTCTCCTGACCAATTCGTTTGGATGGGTCTGTTAAAGATGTTGCGTTCCGTTCAGCAGTGCTGGGCGACGCTCATGGGACAAGAACAATATTGCCGGTGTTGCCACCCTTGATAACGTCGATATGTGCCTACCGAGCTTCATCTACAAGCCACGGCATCGCTTCGCGCAACGGACCACGATTGACTTGAAGTTGGTTCGCCAAGGCTACTTCTGAATGCAGGCGTCGGGATTTCAACTTTACCGCGCTCATTTTTTTTCAAAGCGGACAACAAGGGTGGGAAGAGCAAGGAAACAGCATCTACGCAACCGGATTGAAAGGCAGCAATCGCTGCCGCATTGCCCGGAAACCGTTGAACGAGAACGGCAAAAGCCTGGTACCTCGTGACATGGTTTTGACAGGGTCACTCTGCCCAATGCCTCGGATCGCTGCAGGTGATACGATCAAACTTGACCCCAGATTGCGCGTTTTTCCGGGGAACAAATCAGCCAATGACTACTTGCGTTTAAACCTAAAGTTTGACGCCCAAATTCTTCGATAGGATCAGAAACTCTTCTTCCCATACTTGATTGATCAGGACCGCGTCCCAATCGCCATCTTGCGACAGTCGGATCAACCGAAATCCGCGTTCGGCAACCCAATCTCGCGCATGATCCAGAAGATCTCCGCAGCGACCAGGCCCTG
>CALHST010000137.1 GCA_938038825.1 uncultured Paracoccaceae bacterium
AAGCTCAGACTCGACGTTTCTATGAACGAAGCAGAGATAGGTTGATCGTCGAAATGACTCTGATTGAGCGATGCGAGTACCGAGAAAACTGCGATGCAAAGGAATTAGATGGTGACGAGGTTGTAGACTCGCTTCTAATGGCTACTCCAATGTCAATAAACCACGCTGAAAGCGCTATCGCGGACGCACGGAGCTCAATTAAGGAAGCTCAGGCCGAACTCGACCGCATCCAGAAAAGCCGCGAACTGCCATTGCAGCGTTTGCAGCGATACTCGGCTATGCCAATCAATTGCCAAGAAATCTTGTACTCTGACGATATCGATAGGGTGTCCCATTTGATCGAATGATTTAGCAGTCAAACGACTTCAACGACCGACGACAGAACGCCTAGTCGATGCTACCTTGGTGACAATACGAACCCTATCGGTGTTCAGAACGGTTGGATCAGTTGACCGAAAGCAGCGTAAGCGCTGCGCCGCCCCCACACTTACAGCATAGCGCGTGATCTGCGATTCAGAGGCTTCTTTGTTTTGTGGGGAGTTTCTCGATGGGAGCTATAAGCGAGTTTCTGGCAAGTGTTCCGCGTCGAGCGGACGGTAAGCGGAACTGGCCTGCCGAGTTGAAGGCGCGGATCGTGGCGGAGACGTTGATTGAGGGCGAGACGGTCAAGGCTGTAGCGCAGCGATACGAGTTGATCCCGAGCACGGTGTCGGATTGGCGGCGGATGGCGCGGCAGGGCAAGCTGGTTTTGCCAAATTTGGACGGCATGGATTTTGTGCCGGTTGAGATCGAGACCGCTGTGCCTGTAGCCCAGCCTCTGCCTGCCACATCCTCTAACCCGATTGATGTGATCAAAGGGCCTGTTACGGTTCGTCTTGATGCTGAGACGCCCGCGACACGGATTGCTGAGATAGCTCGGGCCCTGGCCCCGTGATCACGCTCTCCCACAAGGTACGGATTTTTGTAGCCAGTGATCCGGTGGACTTCCGCAAGGGCCATGACGGGCTTGCGGCTTTGGTGCAAAGCCACTTACGCCAGAAGCCATTCGATGGGTCTGTCTATGTGTTCCGCGCTAAGCGGGCGGATCGGCTGAAGCTGATCTACTGGGATGGCAGCGGATTGGTGATGGCGTACAAGCGGCTCGAAGATAACAGCTTCACATGGCCCGCGATCAGGAACGGGGTGATGCGTCTGGAACCGGCCCAGTTTGAGGCGCTGTTTGCGGGGTTGGATTGGCGGCGCGTACGCCCTTTGGAGGTGGCAGCTCCAGCTGCGGCGGAGTGACTCACAGGGTCGTTTGCGCGGGTCATTCCGCCCTTGTTTTGTTATGAGATGAGGCATGACTGTGCCTGACAAATTGCCCGATGACATTGCCGAACTGAAGGCGATCATCCGTGCGCAGCAGGATCAGAATGCACGGCTTGAGGCTCTGGTCGCCTCGTTCAAGAAGGCGCTCTTCGGGGCCAAATCCGAGAAGATCGATCCAGCCCAATACGAGCTGGAACTCGAAGACATCGAGACAGCTATCGCGCAGGTGGAGGCTGAGATTGATGCCGATGAACGCACTGCGCCCGTTAGGCCACCGAAGCAGCGCCAGACCAACCGGGGATCGCTGCCCAAACATCTGGAGCGGGTGGAAGTGGTCATTGAACCCGAGCTGTCCTGCGGCTGCGGGGCCAAGCGTCATGTAATTGGTGAGGATGTCAGCGAGCGGCTGGGCATCATTCCGGCCCAGTTCCGGGTAATTGTCACCCGCCGCCCCAAATACGCCTGCCGGTCGTGTGAAGGCGGGATCACCCAAGCCCCGGCACCCGCCCACATCATCGCGGGCGGTATACCAACCGAAGCAACGCTCGCCCATGTGCTCGTCTCAAAATATGCGGATCACCTGCCGCTCTATCGGCAGGCGCAAATCTACAGCCGCCAAGGGATTGATCTGGATCGCTCGACCCTGGCCGCATGGGTGGGCAAGTCGGCGTTCGAATTGACCCCTGTCTATGATGCCCTGATGGCCGATCTGAAGCGCTCCACCAAACTCTTCATGGATGAAACGCCCGCACCGGTTCTGGCCCCAGGGCGCAAACGCACCAAAACCGGGTACTTCTGGGCCCTGGCCCGTGATGACCGAGCATGGGGCGGCGACGATCCTCCCGGAGTGGCGTTTACCTATGCGCCTGGTCGATCAGGGCAGCATGCGGATAACATCTTGAGCGGCTTCAGCGGCATCCTGCAAGTTGATGGATACGCAGGCTATAACCGCTTGCTCAAACGCCCTACACAGGATGTGACACTGGCATACTGCTGGGCGCATGCCCGTCGCAAACTGCATGATGTCGCCCAGTCCGGCGCGGCCCCAATTGCGCAGGAAGGCTTGGCCCAAATCCAGGCGCTCTATCGCATCGAAAAAGATCTGCGGGGCCAATCCGCCGAGCAACGCCAGGCTGCACGACAGGAGCGATCAAAACCCATCATCGATGCCTTCGAACTCTGGCTCGCCCAAAACCGCGCCCGCGTCTCGGCCAAATCCCCAACCGGGGAGGCCTTGAAATACATCGCCAAATACTGGAACGGGCTCATCCGGTTCCTCGACGATGGTCGCATAGAACTCGACAACAACGCTGTGGAAAGAACGATCCGACCCATCGCCCTGAACCGCAAAAACGCACTCTTCGCCGGGCATGATGCTGGTGCGCAAAACTGGGCCGTCATCGCGTCCCTGATCGAGACCTGCAAACTCAACAGGATTGAGCCCCACGGCTATCTGTCCGCCATCCTGAAAGCCATTGCTGGCGGGCATAAACAAACAGACATCAACGCGTTGCTCCCCCGGAATTATGTCAGCCCAGTGTGATCGGCGCTCCGCTTACCAATGAACTGATCCCCTCACCCATTGTACTGACATCAGATATGAAACCGTTCAGTCTTTTTGGTCGCTCTTGTGCGCATAGGCATTGAGAACAGCGCCAAGAACATTGGTCTGTTCTGCAACCTCCCGCTCACAATTATCGAACTGCCCATATTTGGTATAGTCAGCCCGAATGACGAGCAGGGCACAATCGATGTTCTTCAAAAAGGCCCGGGTGTCGTCATTCACCAGCATGGACGGCAAATCAAAGATCATGACATCCGGCTGATAAGACGATTCAATCTGATCAATCACAGCAGCGGTCTCTTCCGCCAAAAGCAACTGTGTGGGGTCTTTTTCCTGTCGGTTCGCCATGGAACAGGCCACGTTATCACCAATACGCAACGCCTGATCGGCAAACGCGACTTTCCCACTCAACACATCGCCAATGCTGTGTTTTGGGTCAGCTCTCAGAAAGCTGGAGACCGAAGGATCGCGCAAATCAAGATCCAGCAAAATGGCGCGCAGATCTTTTTGGCGCCCCAATCCCAAAGCCAGGTTACACGATGTTGTTGTCTTGCCGGATTGTGGCATCGGTGACGTAATCGCCAACCGTTTCCAACCGTTCTGGCGCATCTGAAGCAGGACTTTTGTGCGCAAGATATCAAATGGGGTTGCCGCTGGGTTCGCGGCGCGCGTCACAACGCGGTGCATCTCCAGATGGTCATCCTGAACCTCAAACGGTTCCAGCTCCTGCCAGAGGTCGTCCAACCCAATTGGGCCGCCCGCCTTTTTCGAGGATCCGCTTGGCATCCGCGCATCACCCGTTGTCCGGGTTTCGCGTGCCTTGTTTAATGCAGCCTGTAGTTTTTCCATTTTGTGGATACTCTTATTGCCCTATCCACCTGCCAAACAGGTGGTATTTATCCCAAGCCCAACCGCGCCAGGCCTTTTTGCACAACCAATTCAAGCGGCAAATAATTCGCATCGATATACCACAGGCCTAACGGAACGCAGGTCAAAACGACAAGCGTTGCAGTCACCAGCCCAGCCCGACGGAAAAACCGACGGCTTCGGCTTTCCATGTACGGGATCACCGTGATTGGCGTGACATTAAAGCGGCTCAAAAGCTCACTCGGGTGGCGAACCGTGCGGTTCAGAACTTCCAGCAAGACGAAATATGCACCGGCCAGCATAAAGCCGATCATTGTCCCGAAAACAGCAATCTTTACACGGTTTGGACCCGTTGGAACCTGTGGAACCGTTGCGTTTTCGATGGCTGTAATCCGCTGCCCTTGGGCGGTGGCTTCGATCCGTGCATTGATACGTGCTGTATTCTGGTTGCCAATCGCAGCAGCATAGCGTGTCTGGATATTTTCATAGTCACGCTCCAGCTTTTCAAGCTGGCTTTCATTGGTAGAGCTTTGCGTAATGGACAGTCTTAGACCCGCCAATTCATCTGCCACTGTCGCGATACTGGAATCGATATAGGCCAGTCGGCCATCAACTTCGGTCAATGTGGCGTCCAACAATGCCTCTTCCGGAGATCTGCGCCCTTCAGCGGGTTCTTCATCGCCACTCAACGACTCAAGCTGTGCCGCAACGATGGCTTCCAGCCGCGCAACCAGCGCCTTGCGGCGGATCACCTGAGGATGTGTCTCAGAATAAAGCGACCTTGAATGTTCCAATTCGGCACGCGCCACAACCAGTTGATCTTGTTCCGGGGTACGACGCCGCTGATCCGCGTTTTGATCAACGCGCCCCGTGGTTTCGTAGATTTTCACAATCTCACGACGTTGCGCTTGTGCTGTCGTGCGATCCTGTTCCAGCCGCGCCAAGCGTTCTTGCAACAATGTTTGCCGGCTGAACCGGTAACTTTGATCTTCTGGCAAGGCTTCGGCATTTTCCGATTTGAACAGCGCAATCGCAGCACTTTGCAAATCCAGCTCACGGCCCAGACCTTCCACTTCCTGATCGAAGAACTCTTGCGTATTTTCAGCCCGAACGGCACGGTTCTCGACACTTTCCTCAAGCGCAAGCGTCACATATTCGTTGACCACATCTGACACGACCTGCCCAGAACGTCCTTCAAAGGAAATCAACATCGTGGTGGCCTGATTGCGCCCCGCAGACCGGCGAATCCGGGTGTTTTTCTGCATACGCTCGACCACTTCATCCGGTTCCAATGTGCGAATGTCTTCATACACGTCGAAACGGCTGGCAATATCGATCAACGTCGCGCGCGTCAGCAGTTTCTGCTGAATGATGTCCAACTGTTCAACAGCATTGGTCTCAAAGGTCTGGACTTGCGAAATCTGCGGATCTTCCACCAAAAGCCGCGCAGATGTAGACCACGTTGCCGGCAACTTCATTGCCGTGATCACACCCAAGCCTGCACAGCCCAGAATGAAGAACATCATCACCGGCAAGCGCCGCAGGAAAAGTCTCCAGTAGAAGTTCAGATCAATATTCATTCCGCTGCCTTCCCAGGTAGGTCGATCCGGTTGGTCAAGACAAGCACAGATGGGGCTTCCGCTGATTTGAGGACAAGACCGTCGTTAAACAGTTCACGAATAGTCGTGACATCTGCTTTTGCCTGACCTCCGGATGATGCGTAGACCAACGCCAAGTCACAAAGTTTGTTGATAATACGAGGAATGCCTTTGCTTTCCTCGTGAATGTAGCGAATGGCAGATGCATCAATTTCTGTGCCTTGCCCACCCACATGATGCAACCTGTGAAGAATATAGTTGGTTGTCTCATCAAGTGAAAATGGCTTCAGATGGAATGTTGCGGTTACCCGTTGTGCGAACTGACGCAGTTCGGGTCGGCTGATCAAAGCCCGCAATTCCGGCTGGCCCACCAGAATAATCTGCAACAGTTCATCTTTCCCTGAGTTGATGTTGGTGAGCGTGCGCAATTCTTCCAGCATCTCAGCGCCCAGGTTCTGGGCTTCGTCAATGATCAGCGCAACATGACGCCCTGCCGAATATTCTTCGATGACGAAATCCTGGAAGTGCTGGAACAAAGAGACATAATCTTCGCGTTCCGGAACACGCACATCCAATGCATTCAGCACCCAACGCAGCAGATCCCCCCGATCGCCTTGCGCATTTGAGATCAACCCCAAGGTCACGTTGTCTTCGATCTGGGACAGCAGCGCCTGAATGAGTGTCGTTTTGCCAGTGCCCACTTCGCCGGTCACAACCGTCAGTGGGGCCCGTGTCAAAAGCCCATATTCCAGCACAGCCATAGCCCGCCCATGCCCTTTGGACCAAAACAAAAAGTCTGGGTCCGGCGACAAGGAAAACGGCCGCTCGCGAAAACCGAAATGGGCATTATAGAGTTCAGCGACCATACGTAAAAAAACTCGTTGTTACTGCTCGTGTTGGCGGCAGACTTATTAAAATAGTTACAGGTGGGCCTTACCGCGAGTCTGCGCTAGCGACAAGATATGCCTTTTTCATGGCACGGCCCTGATAACATGGTGTCCACTAAATATAATAACATATTTTGAAATGCCGGACCGATTCGGGCAGAACCCCCGGATTTTTGCTCACAAGGCTGCAATAATTTGTCACATTTTAAGCACATTTCTCGCCTAAGGAGTATCAAAAGCTACGGATACTACATCATGTGACGCGTGAAAGGCGTGGCAGGGTCATCTTTGGGGATTTCTTATGGCATACTGGATTCCATGCTTTCCAAGACACTCAAAAAAATGGTAACAACTCCCATAGTCATGTGTTTTGGTGAGTGGTACTGGGGTGACAAATTGTTTAAATATCATTGTATTTGGGGTTGGGCGTTCGCCCGATAGTATGTAGATGACTTTATTTTTTTCGCCCGCTGATGCAGACGTTGATGCACAACTTGTTAACCCGCGGGATCTCGTGAATACGGGAAAAATCACAAAAAATCGAATCAAAGAGATCAGTAAACCGACAGGGTTTTACCGTCGGTTTGGAAAACGTCTTTTTGACACTTTTCTGACACTTTTGGCAGCTCCGATCATCGTGCCAGTTGTTGTACTGGCCGCGATCTTGATTGCTCTTGATGGGCACAACCCGTTCTATTCACAACTGCGCGTTGGTGCCGGTGGCAAAACGTTCCGGATGTGGAAGCTGCGCAGTATGGTTCACAACGCAGATGCGCTGCTTGAGACATACCTAATGAGCAATCCCGAAGCACGGATTGAATGGGAATCAACCCAGAAGCTGAAAAATGACCCACGGATCACAACATTGGGCCGGATCTTGCGCAAAACATCGCTTGATGAGCTGCCGCAACTGTTCAATGTTCTGAATGGCACAATGTCACTTGTTGGACCGCGTCCTATGATGCTGTGCCAACGTGCAAGCTATTCCGGCGTCTCTTACTACAATCTCAAGCCTGGAATTACTGGGTTTTGGCAGATCTCGGACCGTAATGAATGCAACTTCATTGATCGTGTGTTGTTCGACAACGAATATGACAAAGCAGCGACATTGCGCAAAGACATCTGGGTACTCGCAAAAACTGTCGGTGTCGTGTTGCGAGGCACAGGGTACTAATCACAAAATAGTGGTTTTTTTACCGCAAGCACCTTGGGGGGTGGTTCAGGGCGCCGTGGTTTTCTAGAATGCCGCGGCGAACGCATTTTCATCTAGCCAGAGGATTCCCTCCCGTGACAGCGCTCAATTCGATTAAACAGGTTGGCCTGGCCTTTGTGGCCGTGTTGATGTTGGCAGCATGTGATTCCGCTGAGGAACGCGCTGAAGAGCACTATAATAATGGATTAGAGCTGCTTGAGGCTGGCGACTATGATCGCGCCATTGTCGAGTTTCGCAACGTTTTTCGTCTGAATGGCAACCACCGCGAGGCCCGGCACGAACTGGCCAACGTTCTGCTGACGCATTACAATGACAAGCAGCAGGCCTATAGCCAGTATCTGCGCATTGCCGAGCAATATGCAGATGATCTGGATGCCCGTATTATTCTGTCTGAAATCGCATTCAGTTCCACAAACTGGGATGAAGTCGAACGTCATGGCGCAAAAGCCGAGGAGCTTGCACCGGACCGCGACCGGGTCAAGGCCATTGCCATTGCCAGAAACTATCGTGCTGCTGCACTCGAAAAAGACGATGCTGCCCTGCGCGACCAAACACGCGCAGCGACCGCTCTTTTAGACACCATCCCAGAAAATGTTATTCTGCGGACCATTCTGTTGGATTCCTATACGCGCGAAGGCGATATCGACGAGGCCCTGACCGAGATCGACTGGCTGCTCGAACGGGATCCAAACAACGTCTTAATGTGGCGGCAACGGCTCAGACTGCTGAGCCAAAAAGAAGATTATGCCGGCATTGAGGTCCAACTTCAGGATATGGTCAAACGGTTCCCGGATGACGTCGCCAACAAACAGGCCATGATCAGGTTCTATATGTCTCGGGATCAAGTCAGTAACGCCGAGGCCTTTTTACGGCAGCTTGCGACAGAAGCCCCCGATGACAATGGCCCACGTTTGGATCTTGTCCGGTTCCTGGCGCAGGTCAGCGGGCGCGATGCCGCCCGGGAAGCCATCGCGGAAATCATTCCAGAAGTCAGCGACCCTATTCCGTTTCGGGTCATTCTTGCCGGGATCGATTTTGATGAAGGATTGCGGGACAAAGCCATCCAGGCGCTGGAAGACATCCTGTCCGACAACGAAGCCTCTGAACAGGACGGCGTCTCTGAACAGATCAATGACGTGAAAGTCACGCTGGCGCGGATGCTGGTCACCATGGAAAACAATGTCGGGGCGCGGGCACGTGTCGAGGAAGTCTTGGTCAATGACCCTGGCCATGCCGAAGCCTTGAAAATGCGTGCCGCCTGGCTTGTTGGTGGCGATGATACCGATGGGGCAATTGCGGCTTTGCGCAGCGCATTGGACACCAACCCGAATGACGCGGCTGCAATGACGTTGATGGCCCAAGCCTATACCCGCGCCGGTCGTTCGGAACTGGCTCAGGAATTTCTGGCACTGGCTGTCGATGCGTCGGGGAACGCCCCGGCAGAAACCATCCGCTATGCCCGGTTTCTGATCAGTGAAGAACGCTATCTGCCCGCCGAAGACATTCTTCTTCCGGCATTGCGTCTGGCGCCACAAAATCTGGATATCCTGCTGAACCTTGGGCAATTATATATGCGCATGGGCGATTTCAGCCGGGTGGAACAAGTCATCCGCACCATCCGCCAGTTGAGTGATCCTCAGGCACAAGCGGCCGCGGATACATTGGAAGCGGAACGTCTGAACCAGCAATCCGGTCCGCAAGAAGCAATTGGATATCTTCAGGAACTGGCAAACTCGGCGGATGCGTCTTTGGCGTCCCAGATCTTGCTGGTCCGGGCCCAACTTGCCAATAGCGACGTCGAAAGCGCCCGGGCATTGGCTGAAAAACTGTCACAAGACAATCCGGACAACCCTCAGCTTAAAGTCACATTGGCCACAACAGAAGCGCTGTCTGGAAACCTGGAGACTGCTGAAGAGATCTATCTTGAGTTGATGGAAGAAAACCCAAATGTATCGTCCTTGGCACTTGCACTTTCCCAACTGAAAGCCCGCCAAGGGGATACGGACGCAGCCAAGCAAGTTCTGGCAGAGGCGTTGGAAAAGATGCCCCAGGATATCAACTTGCTTTGGGCGCGCGCCTCTTATCTGGAACGGGATGGGGACATCGAAGGGGCGATTGCAATTTACGAAGACTTGTATGAAGCCAATTCCAACCAGTTGGTTGTTGCCAATAACTTGGCCAGCCTTCTGTCTGCATATCGCTCGGACGCGGACAGTCTTGATCGGGCTTGGCGCATTGCACGACGGTTCAAGGATACAAAAGAACCTGCGCTTCAAGACACATATGGCTGGATTGAACACCAGCGCGGCAACAGCGACGTCGCCGTCGATTATTTGGAAGCCGCCGCACAGGTTTTGGTCAACGATCCTTTGGTGCAGTACCATCTGGGGAAAATCTATCAGGCTTTGGAACGCCCCGAGGACGCGCTGAAGCAGTTTGAAAATGCCATCAGAATTGCCGGACCAGCGGATGGGCGAGAGCAGTTCCAAGAAGCGCGTGCCCTCATTCCAGTGTTGCAAGAGCAAATCAACACGCCCCCCTCAACGGAATAACGCTCTCTCGCTTTTGGCGCACACAGCACGGAGCAACCGTGACACGGGAACGACAGTTTGGTCTGATCAAGACATATACAGCACTCTGCCCTTCCCTTCTGTGCGTTTGCCGGGGCAATATGTGCACAAATCGGAAAATGGGCCGAGGATATCATGCACACTCTTAAACTCACACTTTTGGGCGTTCTTCTCTCAATTTTTGCAACGGCCGCGGTCGCGCAATCAGAATATCGCGCCCGCAAGGGCGACACGCTGACCATTGAAGTGTTGGAAGACGCGTCATTGAATCGCTCGGTTCAGATCCTGCCAGATGGCCGTATCAGCTTTCCATTCGCCGGAACTCTGGTGGCTGCAGGGCGTACAGTTACGCAGATCGAGGCCGCGATTACCGCCGCCATCTCGTCGAATTTTGTCGATGCGCCAACTGTTTTTGTGAGTGTGCAGCCTCTCAAACGAGAAGCCAAAGGCAACACAGGGCCCGCGCCTGTCCGTACAATCGACGTTTATCTCCTGGGTGAAGTCAACGCGCCCGGCCTGAAAGCGGTCCGAAGCGGAACGACATTCCTGCAGGCGATGGCGCAATCCGGTGGATTGACCAATTTTGCCGCCACCAAACGCGTGCAATTGCGCAGCACAAACAGCGCAGGCCAACCCACTGTGCAGACCTTTAACTATAAAGCGTTGTTGAATGGTGCTGCCCTGACCCAGGATCTTAAACTGCGCGATGGCGATGTCATCATGGTGCCAGAGCGGCGATTGTTCGAATAAGCCATGTCACTGTGGTGGGGACATAAGCGCATTGCCCTCAATGCACTGTTATGCTGCATGCCCATGTGTCTTGTCGCACAAGACAATTCAAACGGGCTTGCTGTCACGCTGACCTATGCCGAAGGCCTTGGGTTTGAGGACGACGAAACCTTTTTGACCAGCCGATTTGGTCTTGGGCTCAACAGTGAAACGCGCAACCAGACCTTCCGTCTTAATCTGAGTACGGATCTGGACAAAAGCCTTGAAGACGGGTTCGAAGCCGATTTTGACGACCCAACCTTGTCTCTGGCCTATGGGCTGGAAAACCGAAGTTCTGCGCTTGGGTTTGATCTTCGTTTCCGCCGCAGCGATATCGATACACTTGTGTCCAACAACGATGTGATCTCGCCGGCATTGGTTGACGATGAAGGCACCCGCGAAGTGTTGTCCTCGCAAATTCGCTTTGAGACAGGACGTGATGCGCCCTTTGGTGCAACATTTACACTTGGATATACGGAAACCAACTTTCTGGACACGGCCTCGACCTCGGTTGATGACAGTACGGATATCAATGGTTCGGGAACGCTGCGGTTTGACATCAACCCTCAAATTTCAGCCAGAATTGGCTTGGCGCTGTCAGAGCTTGACCGTGAATCCAGCGTTGATGTGCGCCGTGAAAGCCTGAGCTTTGGTGCATCCATTCTGCTGAACCCTGTCTGGAACGCGGATGTCGAACTTGGATTTACGAAAGTCACCCAAAGTGGGTCTATTCCCCGCTCTGTTGAAGATGGGATCTCTTTGACGCTTGCGCTCAGCCGGGCCATGAAGAACGGGGCTTTGAGTGGCACGTTGCAATCCAATCTGGATGAAAACGGGCGGCGGACGTCTTTGCAAATCAACCGGGAACTGGCGTTGCGTGGCGGGGACCTTGGGTTTGGATTTGGGCTGAGTGAAGATGATGATTCAGGGGATATCGATCCACTGTATTCGCTAAGCTATAACTACGACTTGCCCCGCGGCACGTTCAACGCCAGTTTCCAACAGCAATTCTCGAGTGACGATGTTGGTGTTGAAACGCTGAACAGCCTGCTGCGTGTCAGTACAAGTCAGGATCTGACACCGCGGGATCGCATCACGGCCCGCGCCAGCCTGAACGATTCCAACCGTCAGGGTATGGCCATCGATACGCAGCAATTTGATATCGGGTTTGATTATTCGCGGGAACTGACTCAGGACTGGGCACTAACAGGCAGCTATACCCATTCGCGCAATACCGACAGCAATGGCAGCGACCAGACAGACGACACACTCTTCCTTGGATTACAGACACGCATTACATGGTTGCCGTAACCAAGACGCAGGCGGTACTTGGTGCGCTCATTGGTGTGTGCGTCACAATCGAGATTGTCCTGCAACTGGCAGACATGGGTCTGTTGCCGACAGTCAGATTTCGGGCTGTTGTCTATGAATACGGAAGTTTCTGGCCGGGGTTGCTGCAGGGCTGGAATCCGAACTACGCGTTACAACCCTATACGATGTTTTTCACCTATGGGTTTTTACACGGTGGTTTCGCCCATCTGATCGTGAACATGATCACATTGTGGTCCCTGGGTAAGGTTGTTCTGGATCGTGTTGGTCTGTCTGGATTCTGCATGTTGTATCTGGCCAGCTTGTTCGGCGGTGCAGGCGGATATGCGCTGTTTTCATCTGCCCCCATCCCCATGGTTGGGGCTTCGGGCGCCCTTTTTGGTTTGGCCGGTGGCATTTTAGCCTGGTTGTATGTGGACCGTTATACCCGCGCAGAAGGATTGCTGCCTGTTGCGCAAGCCGTCTTGATTTTGGTCCTGCTGAACCTGGTTCTGTGGTGGGCCATGGGCGGGCAATTGGCTTGGGAAACACATTTGGGTGGGTTTTTGACGGGGTGGGTTATGGCATTGCTGATTGATCCACGCCCCGCAGATATTGAATAGCGCAACAGCGCCGGAAGCACCCCTGCCCGTCTTGATCGCCAAACCATCCAAAGATCGCGCCTTGTCATATACGCCCGCGCGTACAAGACATCCCAAAAGCAAAGGGCCCCGAAAATCGGAGCCCTTCGTGTATTCTATCTGTTAGGTGCGCTTATGCAAATTTGCGGCGCAGACCCAGAGCACCCAGGCCGGACAGCAGCAGCAGAACGCCTGCTGGCAGTGGCACGGTGCTGATGCGGATCACGAGGTCATCGTGGTTGTCGCCAGCTTGGCCTGTGTCATCATAGAAGATCCACAGCTCGGTGCCGGATGTCGCGCTTTCATTGCCAGGACCAAAGCTTACGAAGAAGTTTGGACCGCCAACTGCGTTCGCATCACCGTTTGCAACGGATACGCCGGCAATCGGATCACCACCTTCAGGAGTGTGGCTTTGGAAGATGAAGTCCAGAGCACCCACTTGTGTGTACTGACCGGAGGCCAATGGTGTCAGGCCGGAACCGACATTGATTGTCACGCCGTCGACGCCAACTTCAGGTGCGTCACCAAAGGTCAGACCTTCGATTTCGACTGTGTTGTCGAAAGTCGCTTCGTAGCCGAAGAAGTCTACTTGGTACTCTGCACCTTCTACGCCCACGACAGTCGCGCCGAAGAAACCGCCCAAAGACGCGCCTGCGCCGAAGATTGCGTCCAGAACGTTGTTGTTAGGAGACGACTGTTGCGACCCGCCAGCACCTGGAATGGTTCCAGCTGTGAGCATACCGTCCAGAGAGAGCGTTGCAGCATTGGCGGCGCCACATACTGCGAATGCAGCTGCGGCAGACGTCATTAAAAGTTTTTTCATGGTAAATACCCACTTCCCTTATTGAGCCTTAAACTGGCTCCACTGATCATTTCTAAATGAGCCCCAGCTCACATGTCAGTTCTATAACATAGCCAATCAGGGGTGTGAACATATTCCTCATATTTCCGACACTTCTTCGCCCTATTTGCTGTAGAATAAGGTAATTTTTAGAAGCTCGCGAAAAAACTCCCCCTATGGTTGTGAACAAAGCTCCAAACCATCCGGGATTGTCCGCGATTCCGCCGCCAATCGCGTTTATTTCACTGCGAATTGCGGCAGCGATTCGACATGTCAGTCGGCATCGCTCAAGCGTTTCAAGAACGCGCCATATTGTGTTTTTGAAAAAGTCCGCACGTGTTCTTGCAACGTGGCGCGGTCAATCCACCCCATACGATAGGCGATCTCTTCCGGGGAGGATATTTGCATGCCTTGCCGGTCTTGAAGTGTCCGCACGAAGTTACCGGCATCCAGAAGGGATGCATGTGTACCCGTATCAAGCCACGCGTAACCCCGTCCCATTTTCTCGACTTTCAGCTGACCGTCCTGAAGGTACATTTCCAGCAGAGTGGTAATCTCAAGCTCGCCACGCTCTGATGGGACAACCGCGCGCGCACGTTCCGGTGCCGAGCCATCAAGGAAATATAAACCCGTGACCGCATAGTCCGATTGAGGGTGTTCCGGCTTTTCGACAATCTCGATTGCTTTTTCACCTGTGGCATCGAAACTGACAACACCGTAGCGTTCGGGATCTGTCACCTGATATCCAAACACTGTACCGCCCACCTCTTGTGCGCTTGCGCGGTTCAAAATTTCGGGCAATCCATGGCCGAAGAAGATATTGTCCCCCAAAACCAACGCAGATGGCGCCCCGTCCAGGAAGTCTTCCGCAAGAATAAAGGCTTGTGCCAACCCATCCGGGGACGGCTGCACAATCCATTCCAGTGTCAGCCCCCATTGGGACCCATCCCCCATCAGCCTTTGGAACTGCGCTTGATCCGTCGGTGTTGTGATCACCGCGATCTCACGGATCCCGGCCAGCATCAGAACAGACAACGGGTAGTAAATCATCGGCTTGTCGTAAATCGGCAGAAGCTGTTTCGACACCCCCATGGTGATGGGATAAAGCCGGGTGCCGGACCCACCAGCCAGGATAATGCCTTTACGCGTCTGCATTGGGATGGTCTCCAAGATCTTTAAGAATGTCTGCCAAGCCGGCTTTCCAGTCGGGGCGTGGCACGCCAAGCACGTCAGTCAGACTTCTACAGTCCAAACGGCTGTTCAGGGGGCGCGCGGCGGGTGTGGGGTAGTCCGAAGATGGAATATCCGTGACAGCACAGGTCATCCCGGCCTGCGCAAAAATTTCGCGCGCGAAATCAGCCCAGCTGACATCCGGGCCACCTGCACAATGATAGATCCCGGTTTTACCAACCGGATCCGCGATCAACGACCGGACGGCCCCAAGACAGGCATCCGCCAATCCGGCGGCGGGTGTTGGCCCGCCAATCTGATCTGCGACAATCGTCAGGGCATCGCGATCTTGTCCAAGTCGCAGCATCGTTTTCACGAAATTATGCCCGTGTGATGACACCACCCAGGATGTGCGCAAAATGGCATAAGCCCCCCCCGCCGCGATCACGCCCTGTTCTCCGACCAGTTTGGTGCGCCCATAGGCCCCCAATGGCGCCGGGGGGTGATCCGGGTGAAAGGGTGTCTCGCCAGCCCCGTCAAATACGTAATCTGTCGACACCTGAACAAAGGGCAGCCCCCGTGCAGCCGCCGCAGCGGCCAGTGCTGTTGGCGTCGTGCCATTGATCATCAGCGCCAAAGGCTCTTCTTCTTCGGCTTTATCCACGGCGGTATAGGCCACGGCATTGATCACAGCATCCGCATCTGTTTGTGCAACCCATGCAGCACACGCCTCGGGTTGGGTGAAATCCGCATCATCCAGGCCGCGCACTTCAAGCTGTACATCGCCAGCCCGGCGGACGAGTTCCTGCCCAAGCTGCCCAATTTCACCAAAAACCAAAATCTTCATGCGTTCACCCCAAGTCGGCTCCCGACCCCGGCGCGGTCTTGCAACCCGCGCCACCAATCTTCGTTGTCCAGATACCACTGCACCGTTTTGCGCAGGCCTTCTTCCACGGTCACTGACGGACGCCATCCCAGTTCGGTGCGCATCCGCGTGGGATCAATGGCATACCGTGCATCATGACCAGGGCGATCCCGAACAAACGTAATCTGGTCCGCATACTGGCCAGACGCTTTGGGGCGCAGATCATCCAGGATGGCACATAAGGTCTGCACCAATTCCAGATTGGTACGCTCGTTTTCGCCCCCAATGTTATAAGACCGCCCGATCTGGCCCTTTTGCACAACCAGCAACAACGCATCGGCATGGTCTTCGACATACAGCCAATCGCGCACATTGGACCCATCCCCATAAATCGGAAGGTCTTTGCCGGCCAGCGCATTCAAGATCACAACTGGAATCAGCTTTTCGGGAAAGTGAAAGGGGCCATAGTTGTTCGAACAATTGGTCAGCAGAACAGGCAGACCATAGGTTTCTCCCCAAGCGCGCACCAAATGATCTGACGCCGCCTTGGACGCAGAATACGGACTGCGCGGATCATAGGGGGTCTCTTCGGTAAACTGGCCAGTGTCCCCAAGACTGCCGAACACTTCATCTGTCGAGATATGGTGAAAGCGGAAGCTGTCCGGCTTGCCCTGCCCGATCCAATAGCTGCGCGCAGCCTCAAGCATATTATAGGTGCCCGTAATATTGGTGTCGATAAAATCGCCCGGCCCATCAATCGAGCGATCCACATGCGACTCTGCCGCCAGGTGCATAACGGCATCGGGCTGATGGCGCAGGAACGCAGCCTCCAAAGCCACCCGGTCGCGAATGTCGATCTGTTCAAATGTGTAGTTGGGATCCGATGCCACCATCGCGACATTCTCGGCGCAGGCCGCATAGGTCATGGCATCAATGTTCACCACCTGAAGACCATCCTGAATGGCGCGGCGCACCACTGCGGATCCGATAAAGCCCGCCCCCCCGGTTACAAGAAGTTTCATACCTTATCCTTCGTAGACAAATGGGCTGTCAAAATCAGCGAGCGCCTGGGCTGTTTCATCTTTCGCGCTCAGCACAAAAGGACCCTGCACGGGCCACACAATACCGCAGCTGTCCCAGCGAATACCGCCATCTGTATCGGCATTGTAGTAATCGGTGCATTTATAACAAATCTCGGTATCGGGCTGCAGCGTGACAAACCCATGGGCAAACCCCGGCGGGACCCACAGCTGCTTGCCGTTTTCAAAGCTCAGCTCCACACCAGCCCATTTCCCATAAGTCGGGGATCCTTTGCGGATATCGACCGCCACATCAAACAAGGCCCCACGACCACAGCGCACAAGTTTGCCTTGTGGATGGGGGGGCGTTTGAAAATGCAACCCACGCAACGTGCCAACCTTGGCAGAGAGGGAATGGTTGTCTTGTACGAACTCTGGTGTGAGACCATGGTCTGCCAGACGCGCCTTGTTCCAGCTTTCGGAAAAGAACCCCCGGGCATCTCCGTGGCGCACGGGGGTCAGAACCATCAGCCCCGGCAAATCTAATGTGTCAATCTTCATCAATCAAAACACCCGTAAATCCCTATTTTGGGTGTCGCTAACATGCACACCCCATCAAGGAAAGAAAAGGTTGCCCCGATCCAGATGCGCTGTTTCCAAAGTGCATCTCTATAGGGGGCGGTCCTGCTTTTTGACCCAGCCCAGGAACGCTTTATCCACCGACCGCAACTGCGGGCGCCCCGACGCGATCCAAACCGCGCGCCACTGTGCTTCCAGCGCATAGACATCCGCCCCCGGCACAAGTGCGCGTGCGGCCTCCATTGTGCTGGGACTGATCTGGGGCACCCGGTGCGAGCGATCCACAACCTCTTTGGGGCGCACCGCCAACACGTCCCCCTCTTCTTCGCTGAGCGTGTAATCCGGCAATGGATCCCGCGAGATGATCTCTCGCAGCATGGCCCGGAAAACCCGGCGCGGACTGCTGGAGCCTGACTTTTTCAAGACCGTATCAACACTGACGCGCCAAACCGGCTGGCGTCCGCAATGCTTGCGCGCCAACTCATACAATCGCCGCTCCAGCGGTTTGCGTAACAGAAAGTAATCCTTGCTGAGCGTCAGCACCGATTTGGCCAGCACCGCCCGATACAACCAATCCGACAAAGTGACTGCCACCCGGATCATCCGCCCCGCTTTGGTGCCCCGCACGATTTCCCAGCTTTCAATCAAACCGAAGCCTGAGGTCGTCTCTTGAGACCCCGTCTCGATATTGGTGGTGATCCGCGTTCCGGCCAGACGTTCAAACGCATCCTTTAGCCGTCTGTAGCTGTCACCGGACGTCTCACGCCCTGTGGCCAAAAGCAGATCATGGGCTGTCAAAGTCAGCGTGCGTGACGTGGGTTTGCCCGCATTCAAAGCCGCCATCAGTTGGCTGATACAAAAGATCAGAATATCCGCATCAAAGATCGTCGCACGCCCTTTGACTGAGGGTGTTACTGTGATCTGTGACCCATTGTGATCATAGCTTAAGATCCTGCGATCGGGTCGCGTGGACAGTGAAAACAACGGATGTTCCATGGACGCCAAATCATGCTTTGGCATCGCACCGAAAAAATCACAGACAAAAAAATCACCCTGCCCAAAAGGCAAGACCCCATCCACGCTCATGGCTCTCTACTGCTCGTCTTTGATCCCCGATTGTTTCGGGGTTTCATTTACACCGCACCCTAAGGCCTGTGGACAACTCAGTCCAGAAAAAGCAAAGGCGCTCCGATGTTTCGGAGTCACCAGAGCGTCGGATCAGAGTCACCCTATCGGGGTTTCAGAGTCACACGAATTCAAAAATATGGACTTAATCAATTGAATTTAAACAGATATATTAAGGCTCATTGATCCCGTAACTAATATATAACTTAATAATAACTAAGAACCGTGATTAGGTTCCTGAAAGGGTAACACGTTAAGATTTACTTCAACCCTTTGTTTTTAAGCAGAGAAATATAAAATTAGACGGCTATTCTTCCATATGCCGCGAATTGTGGTACAATGCGCAAAAGACGGTACACGGAAAGCTACAGGCGCATGGATAGCACACCTCCTTACTTCAATATCTCACCAGATGAGGCCGAGCAAAAGCTAGGCGATTCGATGACAACAAACGGTCTTGCCAATCTGGCAAAGGCCTGCGCTCAGGGGCGTAGCGATCTATCGGGACGTGGTCTTGATGACTCTGGGGTCCGCCATTTACGGCCCTTTTCAACTTGGGAAATCACCCGCTATCTGATCCCTGTTGCCCCGG
>CALHST010000138.1 GCA_938038825.1 uncultured Paracoccaceae bacterium
ACGACAATGGCTGTGACGGCTTGACCAAGCGAGCCGGCCAAAGTTAGCGCGATAATCCGTCCACGGGGGACGTCTTCGCCCAGCGCATATCCCCCCATTACCAGTTTACCATGGCCGGGACCTGCGGCATGAAAAAAACCGTAGGCAAAACACAAGCCCAACAGGCCAAGCCCGGCCCAGGGCTCACCCGCACGCGCGGCGCGAAGCGATCCAGCCAATCCGGCTTGCACGTCGCGCTGTTCTTGAGCTGCCCATTGGGTCAGTGCCGCCGCCCCCCCGAACAGCCACAGCCAAACGGCCAGCAGAACGATCCCAACAACCAAAATCGCAAAAGCCCCGTGCCGTTTCAGGGCTTGCATGTCAGCCACACCTGATCCGCAAAGGTTTGCCCCACTTCCGGGAACGCTGTGTCCACCTCGGACTGTGGACGTGCAAAGAGCAGTTCTTCCAACGCAGCATAAGCCTGATCGACATTCGCGGGGACGATCTCTGCTGTGCAGTCCCCTAGCACCGCGACACGACCCGCCAAGTCATAAGCCGTGTAGAATGTAGGATCATAGGCTTGCACCAAGACCCCGTCCGCGCTGCCATTCAAACTTCGGCGGTGCTTGGATATCAATCGACCATCGACCAATTGCGCCCCCAAACTTTCCGGCACGCCCAGGGCCAAGGGATCATTACCCCGTATCGCATAGATATCCCCTTGATAGCCCTCGACCCAACGCAAATCGAACCCATCAAGTTGTGTGATTTCTTCTGCCGTCAATGTTCCATCAAAGTCTTGATCCAGTTCCAACTCTTCCAGCAACAACAACGAATACAATTCGTCGTAAGTCCATTCGACTTCTACCGCCTCAAGCTGGCCGGTTTCATCCACCACAATCGTCAACGCGGTTTCAATGAAGATATGAGGGTGCGCCGCTGTAACGGCGGGGCTTAGCCCAAGAACGATGCCTGCAAGAACGTGTTTCATAACATCTAAACTAGTGACTCCGTCGTGCGGACACAATCACTGCGACATCACATCCCTGCTTGTCAGGCAGGCAATTGCCTGCGAGCCTACAAGGATGAACACAACTTGGTTTGATACAAGACGCGGCCCTGTCTTTGCACGCACCTACGGGGATCCGAGCCTGCCAAAGCTTCTGATGCTGCATGGCTTTCCGGAATACTCTGGTGCATTTGCGCATCTTGCGCCGTTGTTGTCACAGCATTTTCACTGCATCGTACCGGATCAACGCGGTTACGGCCAAACAGGCGGCCCTGATGATGTGACTGCCTACACAACCTCAGCGCTGGTTGGTGACATGGTTGATGTTATTGGAGACGGCCCCGTTACCGTCTTTGGCCATGATTGGGGCGCGGCTGTGGCCTATGGTCTTGCGATGTTCAAACCCAACCTTGTGGACAGGTTGATCATTGCAAACGGCGTTCATCCGGTGCCCTTCCAACGCGCAATGGCGTCCGGTGGGGCGCAGTCTGCCGCCAGTCAATACATCAATGTTCTGCGCAAAGACGGATCGGAGGACCGGCTTGCGGCCAACAACTTTGAAAAGCTCATGTCCCTGTTTTCCGCCAAGATGAACACGGATTGGCTGACGGGTGACATACATCACGGATATCTGAACGCGTGGAACCCACCGGGGCGGTTAAAGACCATGATACATTGGTATCGCGCCTCCCCCTTGGTGGTTGCAAACCCCGACCAACCAGTTGAGATGCCAGCGTTGCCGTTGGACAAGTTGCACTTGCCTCAGCCTCATTTGCTGCTTTGGGGCGAAAACGACACAGCGCTTCTGCCCGACTCTACAGACGGTCTGGAAGAGTTTGCGCCAAATCTGACTCGCGTAACCATAATAGACGCAGATCATTGGGTAGCACACCAAAAACCGCAAGAAATGGCGGATGCGATCCTGAGTTGGACTGCGTTTTAGGTCACAATACCAGGCGATAAACATGATCGTCCTTTGAAATGCCATTAATGCGCACGGTATCCAGATGCGTCGCGACCCAAAGAAACCCGCGATGTTCATAGAACGCAATGGCGCGGGCGTTTTCTGTATCCACGTACAGTTCAATTTGCGCTACCCTCTCGGAACGTGCCTCGGCAATGACGCCTTGCATCAACGCATACGCAGCGCCGCGACCTTGCCAGTCTGGCATGACAAAAAATGGACCAATCTCTGCTCGGTGGCGGATACGTTCAAGTCG
Source organism: uncultured Paracoccaceae bacterium (assembly GCA_938038825.1). Lineage (GTDB taxonomy): Bacteria > Pseudomonadota > Alphaproteobacteria > Rhodobacterales > Rhodobacteraceae > Aliishimia. The sequence continues at coordinate 2,212 of CALHST010000138.1, forward strand.
CTGTGGACGGTAGCCGCAAAACCCGACCAAGTCGTTGCCCACAAATACACCGCGCACAGATCCTGCGTCCAAAACCTCGGCCGCACGCGATACGCCACCCGTTTGGACTTCGGCCACCGTCACCAAAAACCCCATCGGGAAGTCGCGGGCGCCAATCACCCGCAAGGCTTGCCAAGCCGCTGCATGTTCTGAAGTCAAGGTTGTGTACTTAAACGCAATCGTCATTTCGATTTCTTTCGCCACCCCGCCGTACAAAAAAAGCGTGACACTCTTGCCCGCACGGGTAATCATCCACCAACAGTTGATATTCAAAAAGGTTATTTCTCAATGCGATATACGTTGGCGCGCGCCGCTGAACTTGCAGAAGCTTCGTACAAAGGGAAATCTCACGATCAGATTGCATTCCAATGGAAGGACAGCCTGGATTACCAAGATGTGCAGGCGCATCTGTTAACCGACAATACTGTGCTGATTGTGGGTTCCAACTCATGGAAAGACTACGTGCGGTACAACTTGCGCATTCAACGGCTCGGAAGTCCCCGTCTGAAGCTTAGCAACATCACTGTGCGCACCGCATGGCACCAAGGCTTTTTGGCGTACACCAAAGCGGTGCAGGACTGGTTGATGGACAAGAATGTAAAACCCAGTTTTATCATTGGTCATTCATTGGGGGCTGCGGCCACACAAATCCTGTCGGCTGGCTGGGATGTTCCCGGTATCGCCTTTGCGGCCCCACGGACCTGCCGGACAAAGGATGCCCGGTCTGTTGCCCCAAAATGCCTGTGCGTGAACAGGAAAGATGACGCCGTGACCAAAGTTCCCGGACGGTTCAAACATCTGGGCCACGTCAAATGGTGTGTCCCCAAGAAACCGAACAAAGGAATGGACCACCCGATGCCCAACTATCGCAAGATC
>CALHST010000139.1 GCA_938038825.1 uncultured Paracoccaceae bacterium
TGGCGGCAAAGGCAAAATCGATGTGTCTCGGTTTAAAGGTTTGGGTGAGATGGACGCGAAAGACCTGAAAGACACCACCATGAACCCTGCGACCCGCAAATTGATCCGCGTTGTGATTGACGAGGATGAGCCCGGCGAAACCGGAGATCTGGTGGAACGCCTTATGGGCAAAAAACCCGAAATGCGGTTCGACTACATCCAAGAAAACGCACGGTTTGTGGAGGAGTTGGATGTTTGATTGGAATGTTAGTTGTACATAAAGACCGCCGACGAGGCTGATCAAGACGGATCAAAACAGTTCTTAATCTTTGCAGGCGTTTTTTATCCAGCGGGTGAGCTTTCTAAGCTCCACACAAAAGTTGCAGAACTTCGCAAAAATTACGGTTATGAACCGCAAGACCTGCTGAAGTCCTCTCCCGGTACAAAACCCGATCAAGTCTCTCGAGACGGTCATAAAGACATAAAAAACGATATTCTGGCTTTAGCAGCAGAAACCGGCTGCAAAGTTTGTTGTTATGTCACGCCTCACGCGATTGCAAAAAATCAAACATTAGAAAAGAAATTGCAGTATGGAACAAACACCCTTTTGATCAAATTCGAACAATTCTTACGGGAAAATCAATGCGATGCGGGAATGGCTTTTTTTGATCAAACGACCGATTACTCTCAAGACCAGTACTTAAAAGAAGTTTTCGACTTGGGCTTGGAGTTTCCCAATGGCCGGCGCAAAAAACTAGAGCGAATTGTCGCGATCGACAGCACTAGTATTGGTCAGTCACATCTGACTTCAATAACCGACATTGTAGTTGGGGCATTTCGCTTTGTTGCAAATGAACCTGATAAGAACGTCGTTGGAAAAATCCTAACGCAAAGCCTCGAAAAGATCATGTCGGGAATTATGGAAGGGAACACTTTGAATGCTTCGGAACGTGGCTTGTGCATTAGACCCAAGAAAATCGATCATCCAGATCATCAAGCCGATATTGCCGCTTTTCGAAATCGCCTTGAGGAGCTGTCTCATTGAAGCAATATCTCCCATTTGTAACGAACTGGTTCCGAAAACAACATTGTAGCACTAGTGCAAAATCGTGCCGTAGCGTTGTTAGCTCAAATGAATAGCGCTGTATGGTAAGTGTGTCATTAGTCAACAATTCAAAGCGCTTATATCATCATAAAGCTTCCTTAATGAGCAGTTCTGCGCAGGTGTGAAGTTTTCGACAAACCTTGTTCTGCTCGTAACTTCTGTTCAAGTTCCGATTTTACCGTGATAAATCATGGGATCCCCATTCGATGGGACGGCGCGATTTTTCTACCAACCATCCCAAAACCCGCTAGTAACAAGTTCCCCCAAAATGGTGACTTGCTCGTTACGGCACCAATCCCCAACTTATAAGGAGGAAAGGCTGGGTCGACATGGCTGCACTTATTCTTCCATCCTTGATCGCGGGTATCTGCGCCGCCTTTGCTATGATGCTTCATGGGGCTCCTTTGATGATCATCTGTGTGGGCTATTGGCTGGGCGGAAATATTGGTTTGATGCTGGGCGCTGCGGCGAATTTTCTAACCAGCAAAGACGTGTCTGCCGTGGGCTATACCAAAGTATAGTTTCCTCTATGCCTTCGCCTTTCGCGTCTGACTTTTGCGCGCTCGTGACTCCCTGCACTTCAAAGTAGAACTGAAGACAGTAACGAGTACGATAAAGACCAGCCGTGCGGTTTTCGCATCTCATATTGGTGGTTCCGCAGGTATCCGGCGCAGCATGGCACAACAGGCTGCGCACTCATCCGGTTACTATCGAGCACCGTGTGCGCCTTATGTGATCTATTTGGATCGTTTAGGTAGCTGGAATTCGCCTCGATCCAGGCCTTCCGGGGGCATTTCGACCCTGTCCGCGGGAGGCTTCTAGTCCACTCACGGCCCCTAGCCGGCCCGCTCGCAGGATCATAAAAGACGCCCATTGAAGGGCGCCAGTTCTGAGTTAACGAAGCGGTCCGGCTAGGTCACTATCGCTGTGACAAACCAGACGGACATGAGGGCGGCAAAACCCATGATGGTGGGGACCAAAACTCTCGACATATCAATTTCCTTTCCTGGCGGCCTCGACCCGAGGCCGCGGTGTGATCCGCAAAGCCTGTTTTCCCTGCGATACAAACAAAGTGGGAACCAAAGCCTGTAACAAACAGTCCCTAATCGACCACGTTTGATCACGCCCACGCGCGGCGCACGTGAACGTGTCACCTGTCTGCTTGACCCTGTTGGTCAGGTCAGTACGCTGGCCAAAAGCCTTTGGGGGACACTTATGGACATCGCTGCGGCGCAAGCCTTTTTGGATGCCAATTTCGCGCCCTGGGTGATGGCATTGCAGCCCAAAGTCACAGCGATCACCAAAGACAGTGTCTTTTTGGACATTCCGATCACCCCAGACATCGCCCGTGTCGGTGGAATCGTGTCTGGGCAAACTTTGGCTGCACTTGCAGATACCGCCATGGTCGTGGCGTGTCGCGCCAAACAAGACGCCGAAAGCCCGTTGGCCACAGTGACCTTGGACACGCAATTCTTGCGCCCTGCGACTGGGGATACCATCACGGCGGACGCTCAGATCACCCGTATGGGACGGTCCATGGTGTTTGCGACCTGCCGACTGACCGCGCAGCCCGGTGACAAACCCGTGGCCTTTGCCACTGCAACAATCGCGAAATAGGATGATGATGTTACGTGTTCTTCTCTGCGTCTCTTTGTTGGCGGGATGTGCCGGTCGGCCGCTGACCGAAAACGAACGTGCCTTCGCAGCGACCTTGCAAGGCACTGCGTTCAATCCAAACGCTGTGCGCATCATTGACGGCGCGCCGACCAAAGCGGTCACGTTTCGGCGCAACGCACGCCCGCGCACGACCTGCCGGGAGCGGATTTTGCCGCCTGCCACATCGGCCGTCGTCACCGCAAAACCTGCCGCCATTGCAGTATTCAATCGGGTTCTTTTTGACGAAGATTGGTATGTTGATGATTACCTGCCGGACTATCCTGACAAGATCAACTTGGTGGCCGCCATGCTGTTTGCCCATGAAATGACCCATGTCTGGCAATGGCAGAACCGCGATGTGACGGGCTATCACCCGCTTAAGGCGGCAAGCGAGCACAACTCCGAGGACCCCTATCTGTTCGACTTGGACACAGCCCCTAAGTTTCTGGATTTTGGCTTCGAACAACAAGGCGCCATCGTGGAGGAGTTTGTCTGCTGTCGTACATTGGCCCCGCAAGCGCCCCGCACCAAACGGCTTCACGCGATGATTTCTCAGTCTATGCCAGTGGGCCCCTTACCGGCGGAACGGGAACATTCTGTCCTGTTGCCATGGGATGGCGTGCAGGTAGAGGGGATTTGTGGTTAAGATGCGCAGCTTCGATGAAATCTTTGACATCGCAGCCAAACGCCATGGCGGCGCCGACGCGTTGGAAGCCAAATTGGAATCGCCAAAATCGGCGAAAGACTTGTCTGTAATCCCCGAAGACCGCTGGCTCTCGATGTTTACCAAAGGCGTGTTTCAGGCTGGGTTCAACTGGAAAGTCATTGAAAACAAATGGGACGGGTTTGAAGCGGCCTTTGACGGGTTCGATCCGGGCCGATGCGCGTTTATGGATGACGAAAAATTCGATGCCCTTTTGCGCGACACCCGGATTGTGCGTAATGGCCGGAAAATTGCGACCGTGCGGGACAATGCAAGTTTTGTGTTGGGTTTGCGGGACCGGGGGGGCGTGGCCAAACTCATCGCAGACTGGCCGTCGACCGATTTCATCGGGCTGCTGGATCTTTTGAAGAAAGAAGGCAGTTACCTTGGTGGAACAACGGCCCAATACACGTTGCGCTTTATGGGCAAAGACAGTTTTGTGATGGGACGCGACGTTGTTGCACGATTGATTGCGGAAGGTGTGATCGACAAAAACCCGACCTCCAAGACAGCCATGAAAGCCGTGCAATCGGCGTTCAATACTTGGATGGATCAATCAGGGCGCAGCCTGACAGAAATCAGCCGAACACTGGCGATGAGCCTGTAGCCACATTTTCAAAGGAACCATCATGGCGCATTATGCGATGATTATGCTGCTTGCCGGGATTGGAATTCCCACGCTTGCCGCTCTGAATGCTGCACTGGGCCAACATATCGGCTCCCCCGCTGCTGCGGCGACAATATTGTTCTGCGTTGCATTGATGACATGTGTCGGCGTTGTGATGGTCACGGGGCCCGCGGCTTTGTGGATGGCACGCACGGCCCCGGTCCATCTGTTTTTCGGCGGTGTGCTGATTGCCTTTTATGTGCTCGCCATCACCTATGTGGCGCCCCATTTCGGGATCGGAAATGCCGTGTTTTTTGTGCTTCTGGGGCAAATGATCAGTGCTGCGGCAATTGATCACTTTGGGCTGTTCGGTGCGCAGATCTCTCCCCTGTCATTGACCCGTGCCGCCGGGATCGGGGTGATGGCTTTGGGCGTGTGGATCACACAACTGGCGTGAGCTAAAGCTCACCCTACGATGACCTCTATGAACGCACTATGCCTGCGCCTGTCCCGCTAGCGAACGCGCTTGTGCCCAAACCGACTCTTCCAGCGTCACAATGGATTTCGGAGTTTTGCCCTGCCCCGGCAATCTTGCCCCCGCATCCGTTTGCACCGCATTTGCCAGATCTGTGATCCGGTCCGCAAAATCTGGCTGTTCACTTGGGTCAATCAGCACATAGAACTGCCCAAGATCATGCGGAGCGCCCTCGGGCGCCTTAAGCGGTTTTACATCTCGGCTGAACGTGCTGCCGGTTAGTCCTGCAGCAAGAACCTCAACCATCAGACCAAAGCCCCATCCTTTGTAGCCCGCCTCCATGCCTCCAACGGACACAAGCGACCCACCAAGTGCAGCCGCGGGATCTGTCGTCGGGTTACCATCCGCGTCCAAAGCCCAACCGAGCGGGATCTGCTCACCAGCGGCCTTGGCCATCGTGATCTTGCCCAATGCCACAGTGGTCGTGGACTGATCAAACTGCATCGCCACCCCACCCTGCCCATCAGGCACCGAAAACGCCATCGGGTTGGTGCCAACCACCCGGGTTTTGCCACCCGGTGGCGCAACAATGGGCGAGGCGTTTGTAAATCCGATACCTATCAACCCGGCTCGTGCAATGGCTTGTGTGAAATACCCAAGCGATGTGCAGGTATGGGCATGACACACAGCCAATCGCGCAACGCCCTGTTCGCGGGCCGCCGCCAACGCGACGGGCAAGCCAAGACCAAAGGCAGGCTGCGCAAATCCAAACCCGGCATCCACGATCACTTCCCCACCCCTTGGTCGGGAAACCTTCGGCGCAACGGTTCCGTTCACACGCCCCGTTCCCAGCTGCAAACAATAGCTTTCCAAGTAATAAAGCCCGCAAATCTTGTTTCCAACACTTTCTGCCGCAGCAACTGCATCCGCAACAGCAGCCGCGGGGCCGTCAGCAGCCCCATGTGCCATCAACGCAGACCGCGTTACAGCCTCAATTTCTTCGATCGTCACATCAACCATAGCCCAACCCCTCATTCTTTTTGCCTAAAATATCCCGGGGAGCGCGAGGGGCAGCGGCCCTCGTTCCGTCACCCACCGACCAACGCGCCGTCGGCCAATCGCACAACGCGATCCATCCGACCAGCAAGCTCCAGATTATGCGTCGCGATCAACGCGCTCATGCCCGTCCCACGCACCAGCTCCATCAGCGTATCAAACACCTGATCCGACGTGCCCGGATCCAAATTCCCAGTGGGCTCATCCGCCAGTAAAAGCTGTGGCGCATTCGCCAGGGCCCGGCAGAACGCCACCCTTTGTTGCTCCCCTCCGGACAGTGCAGCGGGGCGATGAGAGCCGCGCGTGGCCACACCAACTTTGCCCAGCAAATCCAGGGCCCGCGCGTGCGCCACGTCGGTTCCAACGCCACTCGCAAGCTGCGGCAGAACAATGTTTTCCAATGCTGTGAACTCAGGCAACAAATGGTGAAACTGGTAAATGAAGCCGACCTGCCCCCGCCGTGCGCCCGTGCGCACCGCATCATTGGCCTTGGACATGTCTTGGCCTGCCAAAATCACCTGCCCTTTGTCAGGCGTGTCTAACAGCCCCGCAATATGCAACAGCGTGGATTTGCCCGCCCCGGACGGTGCAACCAGGGCCACCACCTCACCGCGCGCAATGTCCAGATCCGCACCCTTCAAGACTGGCAGGGCATTGGACTTACCGGCATTGTAGGTCTTCTCGATCCCAACAAGGCGCAATGTCACATCACTCATAACGCAACGCCTCAACTGGGTTCATCCGGGCCGCCTTGCGCGCCGGAAACCAGGTCACCACAAAGCTCAATCCCAACGACAGAGTTATCGCCGTTAACACATCGGTCAGGCGCAATTCCGCAGGTAACGCGTAAATTCCACGAATGGACGGATCCCACACGCCGCCGCCCATGGCCCAATTCACAAAGGAAAACAGCGGATCAATATAGATCGCAAAAAGGCAGCCCAAAATCACACCAAACAGCGTTCCCAAAACCCCAGTGAACGCCCCACAGAGGAAAAACACCCGCAGCACAGACCCTTCGGTCAATCCCATGGTCCGCAGAATCCCAATGTCGCGCCCTTTGTTCTTCACAAGCATAATCAACCCAGACACAATGTTCATTGTCGCGATCAAAACGAGGATTGACAGGATCACAAACATCACATTGTCCTCGACCTCTAATGCGCGCAAATACCCGCCGGACGCATCCAGCCATGTCCATAGTTGCACAGGCTCGCCCGCCGCCTCAAACAGGGCCTCTTGCAGCCCGCCCACGTTTTCCGGGTCGGATACCATCACTTCGATTTC
>CALHST010000140.1 GCA_938038825.1 uncultured Paracoccaceae bacterium
GATCAGCACGCCGTCGATTTCATCATCGAAACGCTGCAAAATCATGAAGCCGGTACTGTCACCTTGTGCCCACTTGGTCCCCTGACCAACATCGCAATGGCCTTTCAGAAAGCCCCGGAAATCGTCGAGAAAGTCGCGCAGATCGTCCTGATGGGCGGCGCATATTTTGAAGTCGGCAACATCACACCGACGGCTGAATTCAACATTTACGTCGACCCGGAAGCGGCTGAAATCGTGTTTAAATCTGGTGCGCCCCTTGTCGTCATGCCACTGGATGTGACGCATAAGGCACTGGTGACCCAGCCGCGCAACGATGCTTTTCGTTCAATTGGATCACCGGTTGGCATCGCTGTCGCTGAAATGACCGACTTTTTCGAACGCTTTGACAAGGAAAAATATGGATCAAGCGGTGCGCCGTTACATGATCCCTGTGTAACAGCCTATTTGATCAAGCCAGACCTGTTCACGGGACGCCACATCAACGTGGAAATTGAAACAGCTTCAGACCTGACACTGGGAATGACTGTGGCGGATTGGTGGCGCGTCACGGATCGCGCGCCCAATGCGACATTCATGGGAGATATAGATGCAGATGGCTTCTTTACCTTGCTGACTGAACGGCTTGCCCGATTATGAGTGCCGCGCTGACACTGGCCAACTCAGACCATCTCGACAAATTGGCGCCCTTGGTTGCGGCCTTTCATGCAGAACAAGGCATCGAGTCCACCGAGCCTGATCGGCTGAACGCATTACGCCCTTTGGTCGAGGGCATTCCACACGGTACAGCCTATCTTATTGGTCCGCCACGCGCACCAATTGGATACATCGTTGTCTCTTTTGGCTGGTCTGTTGAGTTCGGCGGCTTGGACGGCATTATTGATGAACTTTATATCCGCCCCGGTGTTCGTGGCCGCGGGATCGCGTCCGAAGTCTTGCTGACATTGCCCAAAGCCTTGTCGGATGTTGGGCTCAAGGCGCTGCATCTGGAAGTGGATACAGCACAAGACAGCCTTCAAAAACTTTATGCCAAAGCAGGATTTCGCCTTCGCGACGGCTATCACCTGATGACGCGCACCTTTTAGGACTCTATCTTCTGTCTTATGACCCTGCACATCCCCTTTGATAACTCTTACGCCCGTCTTCCAGATGCGTTTTACACGGCGCAAAATCCGACCCAGGTGTCGGAACCATCGCTGATTGCCTTCAACGATGTTTTGGCCACAGAACTGCGCATTTCCCGTGACAGTGACGCGGATCTTGCCAGCACATTTTCTGGCAACACAGTTCCGGATGGCGCGGCCCCCTTGGCGCAGCTGTATGCAGGGCACCAATTTGGCAACTACAACCCGCAACTGGGTGATGGGCGGGCTGTGTTATTGGGCGAAGTGGTCAATACGCAAGGCCAGCGGTGTGACATCCAACTCAAAGGATCCGGCCCGACCCCCTATTCCCGAATGGGGGATGGCCGCGCGTGGTTGGGGCCCGTTTTGCGTGAATATATCGTTTCCGAAGCCATGCATGCCATGGGTATCCCAACAACACGGGCTTTGGCTGCGGTAAAGACGGGCGAGCCTGTTTACCGCGAAAGCGTACTGCCGGGTGCCGTGCTGACGCGGGTGGCCTCCTCGCATATCCGGGTCGGCACGTTCCAGGTGTTTGCCCATCGTGGTCAAACCAAAGAACTGAAAGAGCTGACGGAATACACCATTGCGCGCCATTACCCCGACGCGGATGGCCCGATGGGACTGTTGCGCGCGGTCGTCGCTGCTCAGGCCAAACTGATCCCAAAATGGATGTCCGTTGGCTTCATTCACGGTGTCATGAATACCGACAATTGCACCATTTCTGGCGAAACAATCGACTATGGCCCTTGTGCATTTCTAGATACTTATCAGCCGGATAAAGTGTTTAGTTCAATTGACCAAATGGGCCGATATGCTTTTGGCAACCAGCCGCGCATCGCTGTTTGGAACATGGCGCAATTCGCAACAGCCCTCATTCAGCAAATGCACGACCAGGACGCGGCCATCGCGGAAGCGACCAAGATCGTGCATGCTATGCCAGATCAGATCGAGGCGCACTGGCTTGCCGAATTTGGGCACAAGATTGGGCTTCAGAACGCATCTGTCGAAGATCTGCCATTGATCGAAGACCTTCTTGCGCGCATGGCCGCACACCAAGCGGATTTTACCAACACCTTTCGCGCCCTGCATACAGGAACGGCACGCGATCAGTTTACTGATCCAACAGCTTTTGATGCCTGGGACAAGACATGGACCGCACGCCTGTCTGCAGAAAACGACGCAGATGCCCGTATGGCCAGCACCAATCCAGTTCTGATACCGCGCAACCACCAAATCGAACACCTTATTCAAGCCGCGTTGGCAGATGATTTGAAACCGTTCTTTGACATGCTCGATGCCGTGCAAAACCCATTTTCGCGTGACGTTGCGCACCACAATTTGACGGTCGCGCCCCTGTCCAATGAAGTTGTGCCTGCAACTTTCTGTGGAACCTGATGCAAAAAATCGCGCATTCCCCCTGTTCACGGCGGAATTTCATGCGACACTGCCCCCAATAACAGATCAATTCCTTTGGGGGACAAAACTATGAGTTTGATGAGAACATTGGCCAAAGTGGCTGTTGGCGTTGCGTTGGCAAAAGGCGCGTCTTCGATGGCAAAAGGCGCACAAGGTGGCTCTGGCGGTCTTGGCGGTATGCTGGCGGGTATGGCGGGCGGTGGTGCTGGCGGTTCCGGCGGCGGTCTTGCTGACATGTTGGGCGGCGCGGGCGGTGCCGGAGGATTGGGTGCTCTGCTCGGCGGCGGCGCGCAGGGTGGCGGCTTGGCCCAAGGTGGCCTTGGCGGATTGCTCGAACAGCTGGGTGGTGCCGGAGGCCAATCAGGTGGTTTGCAATCCATGCTGGGCGGTTTGGCCGGTGGCGCAGGTGCTGCCGGTTTGATGGGCGGCCTAACCAAAGCATTGGGCGGCGCTGCGGCTCCGGCCCCCTCAGGCAACAGTTTTGGCGCCGTTTTGAATTCGCAATTCGATGAAACACCGGAACCTGCCTTGGCCCCAGACCCAGATCAAGAAGCCATGGCTGCACTGATGCTGCGCGCGATGATCCAAGCGACAAAAGCAGATGGCGAACTGGATGATGCTGAAAAAAGCAAGCTGATTGATCAATTAGGCGGCGATGTTGACGCCGAAGAAGCACAGTTTGTACAAGCCGAAATGCAACGTCCATTGGATATCAACGGGCTTGTCAATGACACGCCTGCGGCTTTGGCCCCACAAGTCTATGCCATGTCGATCCTGGGCATTGATCTTGATAGCCAGGCCGAAGCGCAATATTTGCACAATTTGGCACAAGGCTTCGGCTTGGACGCGGCTGCCGTGAACGACATCCATAATCAACTTGGTGTGCCAACCCTGTATAACTGACCCTAGACCTTACCTGACCCGCCCGTTAAACCCGGGCGGGAACAGGATCCGCGTACGGGCCACAGGCATGACAACCAAAACACTTCTCGATCGGTTAGAGGCCAAAGGCCTGCGTATGACAGGTCAGCGCCGCGTCGTCGCTCAGGTGCTGGAAAGCAGCGATGATCATCCAGATGTGGAAGAACTTTACGCACGCTCCCAAGCCATCGATCCCGGCATTTCCATTGCAACTGTCTATCGAACTGTCAAACTTTTCGAAGAATCCGGTCTTCTGGACAAACTCGAATTTGGTGACGGACGCGCGCGTTACGAAGACGCGGAACGTGATCATCATGACCACTTGATTGATATGAATTCTGGCAAAGTCATCGAATTCGTCGATCCAGACATCGAAGCCCTACAGGAAAAGATCGCGGAAAAGCTGGGCTATGAACTGCGCGGCCATCGCCTTGAACTCTATGGCGTGCCCCTCAAGCCCAAATCTTAACACCCAGTCTTTTGGTCAAAAATACCTCGGGGGAAGCCGCGACCAGCGGCTTGGGGGCAGAGCCCCCATAAAAAATGTCGTGCAGGCGACAGCCTGCGCCGTGTGATTAGCCGATCATCTGCGCTTCAGTGTTCAAAGTCTCATCATAATGACGCTTCAAACGTTGCAAGGCGATGCGCAAAACAATCTTACCGGACCGCGCAGACCACCCCATTTTCTTTTCCGTGCTCTCCAACCCCTCAAGATAGCAACAACAGCGCAGCGCCACATCGCTTAACCCCGGTCCCAAATCCCGCAATGCGGCAATCACCCGACGTTTGGCAGCTTCGGGGCCATACCGGTCGCTTTCTAACAAAGCTGTATCAGGCACATCCCCGTTCAAATACGCATCCCAGTTTTCGGTAACATCCAGCTCCATTTGCGCCAGCTCAAAATCTTCGCGCAGCCGCTCTCCAGATCGCACAAGCCCCTCGCCCAAAAAGGATTCTCCTGATTTGTCGCGCCTGCGCGCCAATGCTGCCAAAGGCGATTCTGCCAAATTGTACCGGATTTTCCGCGCCAGTGAGTCAGAGACACCCACGCCGGGCGCCGCATCAAACTGTGCAGGCGCTTCTGCGAAGGCAAGGTCTGCGTCCGGCCCGTCTGACGGGGCAAAGCGTGCCATCAAATCCCGAACCGCATCACGCCCCTTTTGCGTAATGGTATACCGCAAAATACGCCCTTCGGCGGCTGTTTCAATCCAGCCTTTCAACGCCGCAGTTTGTGCGACGTCCTGGGACACCACAGCTGTCCGAGTTGTCGACCCATCCCCTAATTCCCGCACGACCACGGCCATATCCATATCCGTCGCAATGGCCAGCACAGCGCCAGTTTCACAAAGCCGTCGTAAAACCCGCAATGCCTCTTTTTCAAATGCCTGCAACGCGGATGGTGAAAAGTCCTGCTCGTGCTTCATGTGCTGTGCCTTATCATTGCTGTTCATGTCGCTCCGCTTTCGCAAAGCCTCTGATGGCAAATCTGTTTCCAACCGCCGCAATGCCGCATCTACAAGCGGATCATCACGCTGCTGTTCCACGCGGCGAATACGGCGCAACACAGTAGAGGCATGACACGCGCTTTGACGCGCCAAATCCCGGATAGACACCCCAGCACCTGTATGTGCCAAATAGTCTTTCACGGCGTCGGGAACCCACTCAGAACGGTCCAACGCTACGGTGGCCAGGTTGCCCATTGTGTCTCTCGTGCTTTCGCTCACATATGCCATTCAAACAGATCTACCTTGAAGAGTTATCCACAAACTGCAGACAACCTATGATTGCTGATTGGTTACTGATCTCTTAACGCTTACCTGGCGTTTATTATTGTTTCTAAAAGATAAACTTCTGAAACCGGACCGAACGTAGAATTCCCGTAAAACGCAACAGGGGCTGATTTCATGCAACCTAAGGGGGCAAATTTCGGTTCATGAAGGGGATCCTAACCAATGCAAGACGTGCTTAGCTATCTGTCACAACTCAATCGTCCACGCCTTTTGGTGCGCGCCGCGCGCATCGGCACACAGGACTACCGCCGCGAGGTTCACTTGCCCCGATTGCTGGGCGTCGCCCAGTCGCCAAAAAGCGGAGATGCGCTCCTTCGGCTCAGCGAAATTGAGTCAAATTTGAACGAAAAACGGCTTGCGCAAGACGCAAGTTATTCGCTCACCAAACATGTGGATATTCTGATCGCAATTGTTGCCGAAGCCCGGATCCTGCGCGCGGCGTCTCCGGGGCTTTCAGCTGTCAAATAAACGAATCTGGTTCCGCTTCTTTTTTGCGGGCCACATAGGCATCCAATTCTTCGGATATTGCAGGGTCGATCGCGGGCTGCTGATAGGTGTTCAACAACGTCTCAACGCGCACACGTGCCAATTCTTGCGTGTCGCGCGCGCCCTCGTCAGACCACGTCTCAAATGGCTTGTAATCCAACAGGTCAGATTTCCAAAAAGCCCTTTTAAAATTGGCCTGTGTGTGTTCACAGCCCAAGAAATGACCACCCGGACCAACTTCGCGAAGCGCGTCCATTGCTTGCGCATTTGTGTCCATTTCGATGCCTTTTGCGATGTGATGCAGTGCCCCCAATTGGTCCGCGTCCATCACAAATTTCTCGAAAGATGACACCAATCCGCCTTCCAGCCAACCGCAGGAATGCAGCATGAAATTGACCCCGCTCAACAGGCCCATATTCAGCGAATTCGCGGTCTCATAAGCGGCCTGCGCGTCGGGCAATTTCGCCCCAGTAAAGCCACCAGAAGACCGATACGGCAGACCCAATCTGCGCGCAATTTGACCGGCGCCATACGTGATGTGTGCGGCCTCTGGCGTGCCAAATGTTGGCGCCCCGGAATTCATGTCGATAGAGGTCACAAATGCGCCCATAATCACCGGCGCGCCGGGTCTCACCAACTGGTTATAGGCGATGCCCGCAAGCACTTCTGCCATCACTTGTGTAAGCGTTCCCGCAACCGAAACCGGGGCCATAGCACCGCCCACAATAAAGGGCGACACGATGCAGGCTTGGTTCGCTTCGGCATAGACTTCCATCGCCCCCATCATCACGTCATCGAACGTCATTGGGGAGTTAATATTGATCAAAGACGTCATTACCGTCTTTTCGGAAACAAACTGTTTCCCGAACAAAATTTCGCTCATTTCGACAGAATCACGGGCCCGAGAGGGCTCTGTGACGGACCCCATGTACGGCTTATCCGAGAGAATCATGTGTGCTTGCAGCATGTCGAGATGTCGTTTGTTAACAGCGACATCCGTAGGTTCACATACTGTTCCCCCCGAATGGTGCAACCATTTGGACATATATCCAAGTTTTACGAACTTTCTGAAGTCCTCGATCGTGGCATATCGGCGTCCTCCTTCGACATCACGTACGAAAGGCGGGCCATAAACTGGCGCCAGAACAAGGTTCTTGCCGCCGATCTCGACAGATCGCTCCGGGTTGCGCGCATGTTGGGTAAAGCTGCTCGGCGCGGTTTTGATCAATTCACGGGCTAAACCACGGGGAATATGCACCCGCTCACCTTGCACATCGGCGCCCGCTTCTTTCCAGCGCGCCAAAGCGCCCGGATTGGCCAGAAAGTTTACGCCGATCTCTTCCAGAACAGTTTCGGCGTTCATCTCGATGATCTCAAGAGCCTCGTCATTGAGGATCTCGAAATTGGGGATGTTGCGCTCAATAAATTTGGCCGTTTCAAACGACACTGCACTGCGTTCTGCACGCCGTGCTGCACCGCCGCCACCCCGTCCACGACGCCGACCGGATCCATCTGCCATGATCACCACTCCCCAAATCGAGTTTGACTGTGACCCGTTTCCTAACGCAGGCGCTGTCGCCACCTCGCGCTGACAGCGCCCTTTAAAGGAAAAAAACGACACGCACCCAAATCGGGCGAAAAAAATGTCCGATTGTCAGGGATCTTTACAGCACGCGTGCAAAGTTGAGTGCCATTGTATCAGTACACCGCGACGAAACACGCCTATGTGCAGCAGGACTTGCCTTCTTGAATTGGGGGGCAAGGCACTGTGGCATAAGAACAGAACACACAACAATCACCAGGTAATGGCTTTAGTACGACAGCGCAGGAGGCGCATTCGTAAAACCACTGGCAGGCATCTGTGGGCATGGTTTCTGTCTTCACATGCCCACAGTTTGGACATGTTAAAGTAGAGGACAATTCTATCGCTGTTTGGTCTTCCGCCATAGCGCAACTCCTGTCAGGACAAGAAAACCGGCCAAAACCGGCAGCAAAACAGCGTCAGTGTAGAGCGTGCCAATCAATCCGCCGAGTCCCAATGCCGTCAAAACAACAGGCATCAACGGGGTAAAGCAACACAAGGCCGCGATGACCGAACCGGCTAGCCCAAGTGTCAGCAATCGGTTCTTCATGATGTCAGCGTCCACCCGGTCTGCTTCGGCAAAAACGCCTCCACCGATGCCGACGCAATCACAATGCAGCCACCGGTTTCCGGGTTCTCGACATTCAAGCCGCCTTTGACGGCGACCACTTCTGCCCGACCGCGCGGCAGCTTTTCGGCCAACGCGGCACAATCCACGGCATCTGGATCCTGCACGCCAACCGTGACCTGAACCCGCATGACATCATGGCTTAACCCGGTGGCTTCAAAGATCGGCAAGGATGAATGACGGATTGCGTCCTCGATCGCGCGCGCAGCGGCCTTGGTATAGTCGCGCCCGTACATGTCGTTGCCCATACCCATTTCGATGATCAAACGTTGCTCAGCCATCCACTTTCTCCATGTCAAAGCTTACGGACAGCGCCACGGTGGCAATGATCGTTGGATTGCCGGTGCCTTCCGGGCGGGGAATGTCCAAACCACCCTGCACAACATGCACGTCGGTCTGCCCATAGGGGAACACCTCGGACACTTTCGCGACATCCACCGCGTCAGGCTTTTGCACACCTATATCGACGCGAATCTGCATATCGGTCTTTTCGAACCCGTATAGCTCTGCCAAGTTGATCGAATTATGCCACAGCGCGTCCTTCACAGCGCGGCACGCGGCTTCGGTGTAATCCCCCCGGCGCAAGGACGTGCCCTGACCGAATTCTGTAAGCAATCTTGGCATCGCAACCCCCTTGCACTTCGTCGCTGTCAGCCATACCCAAGGCCTATGTCTGATACCACCCATGACCGCCTTTTGATCATCGATTTTGGTTCTCAGGTGACGCAGCTTATTGCGCGCCGCCTTCGAGAGTTGAACGTTTATTGCGAAATCCACCCCTACCAGAATGTCGACATGACCTTCGTCGAAGACTTCGCCCCCAAGGCGGTGATCTTTTCTGGTGGCCCAGATTCGGTCACCCGCGCAGGATCACCCCGCGCACCCGACGGCATTTTTGACTACGGTGTGCCGATCTTGGGCATCTGTTATGGCCAGCAAACCATGATGCAGCAGCTTGGTGGGCGCGTGGATGGCGGCAAAATTTCTGGCGGTGGTGGCACAGCGGAATTTGGCCGTGCTTTTGTCACCCCCGAAGGCGCCCTGCCCTTGTTGGACGGCTGGTTTGACGATGGGGACGAACAAGTCTGGATGTCGCACGGCGACCACGTGGCCAAACTTGCGCCCGGGTTCGAGGTCTACGGTACCTCCCCCAATGCGCCTTACGCGATTACAGCAGACACCACGCGCAACTTCTATGCCGTGCAATTCCACCCCGAGGTACACCACACCCCCCGCGGTGCGATGCTGTATAAGAATTTCGTCAAGCTCGCCGGGTTCAAGGGCGATTGGACCATGGGCGCGTACCGCGAAAAGATGATCCAGGCGATCCGCGATCAGGTGGGCGACAAGAAAGTCATCTGCGCGTTGTCGGGGGGCGTTGACAGTTCGGTCGCGGCGATCCTGATCCACGAAGCAATCGGCGAGAACCTCACCTGCGTTTTTGTTGACCACGGTCTACTGCGCAAGAACGAGGCCGAAGAAGTCGTGGGCATGTTCCGCGACAATTATAACCTCAAGCTGATCCACGCCGATGAAAGCGATTTGTTCTTGGGTGAGCTGGACGGCCAATCCGACCCTGAAACCAAGCGCAAGATCATTGGTAAGCTGTTCATAGACGTGTTCCAGAAATACGCGGATCAGGTCGAAGGTGCCGAATTCTTGGCCCAAGGCACACTATACCCGGACGTGATTGAAAGCGTCAGCTTCTCGGGCGGGCCATCGGTGACGATCAAGTCGCACCATAATGTTGGCGGCTTGCCGGAAAAGATGGGCCTGAAACTGGTCGAACCCCTGCGTGAACTCTTCAAAGACGAAGTGCGCGCCTTGGGCCGTGAACTTGGCCTGCCTGCCAGCTTCATTGGCCGTCACCCCTTCCCCGGCCCTGGTCTTGCGATCCGCTGTCCCGGTGAGATTACACGCCCCAAGCTGGAAATCCTGCGCGAAGCGGATGCGATTTATATCGACCAAATCCGCAAACACGGTTTGTATGACGAGATCTGGCAAGCTTTTGTTGCGATCCTGCCCGTGAAGACTGTGGGCGTCATGGGGGACGGGCGCACATATGACTATGCGTGTGCGTTGCGGGCGGTGAACTCGGTTGATGGGATGACGGCGGATTATTACCCGTTCAGCCACGACTTCCTTGGTGAAACAGCCACGCGCATCATCAACGAAGTGCCGGGGATCAACCGTGTGACCTATGACATCACCTCCAAACCTCCGGGGACCATCGAATGGGAATAAAAGTCACAGGCAAAATCTGGGCCACGTCGCAGGACATGGCAGACCGGATCGCAGCGGGTCTGCCCGAACACATCCGCTTGTCACGCGCAGAACCTGGAAACGTGTCGTTCAACATCACCCAAGGGGATGATGCGTGGACTTGGATCGTGGACGAAGAATTCACGGATGCCGACGCCTTCAAGGCACATGGCGCACGCATGGCCAATTCCGCTTGGGCAAACGCCGCCCAAGGCATAGAACGCGACATTACCGTCAAGGACACCGCGTGAGCGATACCCTGCGCGGCGCATTGTGGATGATCGGGACGATTGTCTCTTTCTCAGTCATGGCCGTAGCAGGGCGCGAGCTGATCAGCACGCTGTCCACCTTTGAAATGATGATGTATCGATCCGCTGTCGGACTGCTGATCGTCAGCATCATCCTGACGGCGACCGGGCGTTGGGCCGAAATTCGAACACGGCGCATCAAAACCCATCTGGCACGCAACGCATTCCACTTCATTGGTCAGAACTTGTGGTTCTTTTCGCTGGCCTTTATTCCGCTGGCCCAAGTTTTCGCGCTGGAATTCACAACGCCCCTTTGGGTGATCTTGCTCAGCCCCTTTTTGCTGGGCGAGCGGTTCACAAAAATCAAAGCCGTCACAGCATTAATTGGGTTCATTGGCGTGCTCTTTGTCGCACAACCCGGATCAACCGAGCTGAATGCAGGCGTGATCGCAGCAGCAAGCTGTGCTGTGTTCTTTGCGTTGTCCATTATCTTGACCAAACGATTAACCGAAACGGAAAGCATCGGCTGCATCATGTTTTACCTGACCGCGATGCAACTGGTCTTTGGCACTGTCATTTCTGGCTATGACGGGGACATCTCGATTCCATCGGTAACGGAACTGCCATTTGTCGTTGCCATCGCCATCGCAGGTCTGACGGCGCATTTCTGTTACACAAAAGCCCTATCTCTTGCACCTGCGACAATTGTGAGCCCAATTGATTTCGCCCGCCTGCCAACCATCGCGATCATTGGCTGGTTGATCTATAACGAGGCGCTCGACCCGTTTGTTTTCCTTGGCGCAGGCATCATTTTTGCGGCGAATTATCTCAATATCTGGTCCCAAACCCGCAAAAGCGCATAAGTCCCGGCACGATATTTCTGTCACGTTGCGTCACTTCCGTGCGAGGTGCCCCTGCGTAAGACTTGTCCAAAACGTGCCCCTTCGGTGATAAGTTGGCCCAACTGCGACCACTCACCGCAGTTTATCGGAGGAGACAGACTTGAAAAAAACACTTGCAACCACCACAGCCCTCACGCTGTGCGCGGCATCCGCGCATGCCGTTGGTCTTGATCGTTCGGGACAAGGCATCGACGTATTGTTTGAAACAGGCAATCACGTAGAACTTAGTTTCGGCTTCACAGACCCATCACTGGAAGGCAACGCTCTTGCGGCCTTTGGTGGTGCATCAACGGGCAACGTGGCCGACGGGTTTTCAATCTTTTCCATCGGTTTGAAAGCTGACATCAACGACAGACTTTCCTTTGCGGTTATCGGCGACGAGCCTTTTGGCTCTGACGTTTTTTATCCAGGCAGCAGCGCATCGACGATCCTGGGCGGCACTGGCGCCACAGTTGACAGTCGCGCGCTGACGGCTTTGCTTCGCTATAAATTCAACGACTCATTTTCCGTACATGGTGGCCTGCGCTACCAGGAAGTTGAATCTGTCGTGACTTTGGGCGGCTTGGCCTTCAACAGCCCCGCAAGCCCGTTTGTCCCCAGTGGCGTGAATGGATACCAAGGCAACTTTGATTCCGATGGTGACATTGGGTTCGTCTTGGGGGCCGCCTATGAAATTCCGGACATCGCGCTGCGCGTGGCCGTCACATATAATTCGGGCACCACACATGACTTGCCAACTGTGGAAACGATCCGCGGTACGCAAATCTCGTTGCCAGGTGCCACCACAGAAGTGGACACGCCCGAAAGCCTGAACATTGACTTCCAAACAGGTGTTGCCGCAGACACGCTTTTGTTCGGCTCGCTTCGGTATGCGCGCTACAGCGATACAGTTGTAAGCCCAACAGGTTTCACTGGAATCACCGGCAATGCACTGACCGATTTGGAAGACGGGTTTGACTTTGAATTGGGAATCGGCCGCCGCTTTTCAGACAAATGGTCCGGCTCTGTTTCTGTTGGGTTCACAACCGTGGGTGATGATGACCTTGTGTCCCCACTGGGGCCAAACAACGGCTCGCAGTTTATTGCCGTGGGCGCGAAATATGATGTGAATGATCAATTCGCGATCTCTGGCGGGATCCGCTACACGTCGTTGGGCGACGCAACATCTGCCCCCGGTGGGACAGGTGTAGCCCGGTTTGAAGGCAACTCTGCCGTGTCAGCCGGTTTGCGCTTCGCTTACAAGTTCTAAGCGGAAGGCACTTTCCGCAACTTCCGGGTGGCGTCCCTCGGCGCCACCTGACATCACTGCGCAATGACAGTTCAACAGACACTTTCAAAGCGCGCATGGGGTGAACTCACCCTGCTAGGCGCCATTTGGGGCGCCTCTTTTTTGTCTATCCGCATCGCGTTGGACGAAATCAGCTTTCTTGTCTCTGTTGCACATCGCGTTTTATGGGCTGCACTGCTTTTGTGGGCCGTTGTCTTGATCATGCGTATCCCCATCCCGCGAAGCCCCCGAATATGGGGCGCATTTCTGGTGATGGGCGTTTTGAACAACGTTATTCCATTTTTGTTGATGGCGTGGGGGCAGCTGACCATTGAAAGCGGCCTGACGTCGATCTTCAATGCCGCAACTGCAATTTTTGGGGTTCTGGCGGCTGCGATCTTTTTTGCGGATGAGCGCCTGACGACGCGCAAAGTCATTGGTGTCTGTCTTGGGTTTCTGGGTGTTGTCGTCACGATTGGCGTGGATGCCCTGACCAATTTCGACGTGCGCAGCCTCGCACAACTGGCCATTCTTGCTGGCACGGTTTCTTACGCTTTGGCGGGGGTGTGGGCGCGAAAGATGTTTGCAGGTTTGCCCCCATTGGTGGCTGCTGCGGGCATGCTCACAGGATCCACGATCATTGTTCTGCCCCTTGTTTCATGGATCGAAGGCCCAATCACACTCGCGTTGCAGCCCGATACTTTGCTGGCCATTGGCTATTACTCTCTGATCGCAACGGCAGGCGCCTATATGCTGTATTACCGCGTTCTGGCGATGGCGGGTTCCGGCAATCTGATGCTTGTGACCCTGTTGATTGTGCCCTTTGCCATCACGCTGGGCGCCCTTGTACGCAACGAAACCCTGCCTTCAAATGCGTATGGGGGGTTTGCCTTGCTGACCTTGGGGTTGATCGTTTTGGATGGCCGGATCTGGGCACGGCTAATTGACCGCACCACACGCCAAAGCTAGGACAAGGGGCAAACCCGAGTTCAGGACGACGACGATGCTTTATACCAATGCACAGGACTGGCGCGCTGCGCCCCGCAAGCAGGTGCTTTTGTTTGCCATGTCAGGATTGGGCAAAACGCATCTGTCCCAAATGTTGCGCGACAGCGGCGATTGGTTTCACTATTCCATCGATTACCGCATCGGCACCCGGTATATGGGCGAATACATCATCGACAATGCCAAAGCCGAAGCGATGAAGGTTCCCTTTCTGCGGGATCTGTTGATGAGCGACAGCATTCACATCGGCTCTAACATATCGTTTGAAAACCTGTCCCCGGTGTC
>CALHST010000141.1 GCA_938038825.1 uncultured Paracoccaceae bacterium
CAAGAATTAGACGTCATTGAAGCGGCGCTGCACACGCAAGAAAAAATCTTGTCGATGCAGTCGCGCGCCAGCGGTGACACCACAGCGGCATCGCGCTTGTCCGAGCTGAAGTCGACCCTTCGGAAACTGAGAAAACAAAAAAGAACAAACGTGTCGTCTTGGAACTTTATGTCAAAGACCTTGTTTGGTTAAGCCCACTCACGAAACGAAACGACAATGACCGTCCCCAAGGCACTGGGGGCGGTCATTGTCTTTTGAGGCGAACAAAAAAAGCCATCCGCGCAGGGATGGCTTTTGGGAATGTCATTCTGAAAGTGATTTTGGCCGTTACAACTGTGCCAGAACCTCGTCCGATGCTTCGAAGTTTGTCGTGACGCGCTGAACGTCATCATCATCTTCCAACGCATCAACCAGACGCATCAGCTTTTGCATATTGTCCAAATCAAGTTCTGTGGTCGTCGTGGGTTTCCAGACAAGTTTGGTCGACTCGGATTCTCCAAGCTCGGCCTCAAGCGCGTTGGAAACCTCGTTCAAGTCTGTATCGGCGCACCAAATGATATGCCCATCTTCCGAACTTTCGACATCTTCAGCGCCTGCTTCGATGGCCGCCATCATGACAGTGTCCGCGTCGCCCACATCAGCGCCATAGGTCACTTCGCCTTTGCGTTCGAACATGAAACCAACAGAGCCCGTTTCACCCAGGTTCCCGCCATTCTTGGAAAACGTTGAGCGTACAGTTGACGCTGTGCGGTTTTTGTTGTCGGTCATGGCTTCGACGATGACGGCGACACCATTGGGACCGTAGCCTTCATAGCGGATTTCGTCATAGTTTTCAGCGTCGCCGCCCATGGATTTCTTGATCGCGCGGTCAATCACATCCTTAGGGACGGATTGCGATTTCGCTTCTTTTACGGCCAACCGAAGACGGGGGTTTTTCTCCGGATCTGGATCACCCATCTTTGCGGCCACAGTGATTTCTTTGGCCAATTTCGAGAACAATTTAGAGCGCACAGCATCCTGACGCCCTTTGCGGTGCTGGATATTGGCCCATTTTGAGTGACCTGCCATGGTACTCTCCTCGTCTTTACTGGTGTTGGCGCTGGTCTTACGGCACAGCGGGGTGGGCCTGCAAGCCCTCAGCGCCTTACTAATGGGGCCAGAAAGGTGATCACGGCGTTGCTCGCGTTTATCTCGGATGATTGCGGACCAAGTGGCCCAGTGCGCCCGCCGCGTCCCGTTGGCCATCCGTGCCCCCCACCCAAGATCACCACATGGTCCAATGCCGCAAGACATTTGGCATAGCGACGGGTCACCACAGAGGTTCTGTCGCGTCGAATTTGATCGACAGTGTCGACGCGCACATCGTCAGAACAGCGGTTGCGATTGCTCCAGACCTCAAGCGTTTGAGCCGCGGACAGATGTTCTGGTCCGCCATCGTGATCCGATATTGGATCCGCAGTTCCGTGAATAAAGATTGCAGGTTTCGGTTTGCCACGGGGACAGGGCACAGCGCGTGTGGCTTTGGTGGCCACAACCCCAATACCGGCGATAAGATCCGGCACATCACAGGCTAATCGCATGGCCATCGCACCGCCCCCACCATGACCCACCAGCAATACGGGCCTGTTCAACGTGCGCTTGTCAGCCTGCACAGAACGGATCAATCGGGCCAAGTATCTGACATCTGAACTGTTTTTGCTTGTGTGATCCCAACGGCCATTTTCTGCAGTTGGATACATAACAAACGCATTCAAAGCGCGCGCGGTCTGATTAAGCCCCGTTGCAGTACGAAACCGAACAGGAGCCCCTCCATCTGGATGCAACGCAATGATAACCGGACCCGGCACAGACGTATCGACCCGCAAATCTGATACTGAAAAAGCACGCCCATCAAAGGTTTCTGCGTAAAGGGGCGTATTCAACACCACCATTGCCGCCAGTACATACGAAAACCAAAGGAAGGGGTTTTTCATAACGTCACGCTCCGATACGCTTAGCACATATAACCGTCGGATCGAGTAGCACGCCCAATGACTCAAGACCAGATTATCCTGTTTTCCCTGTTTGCAGCAGTCTTTGCGATGTTGCTTTGGGGCCGCTTTCGCTATGACTTGGTGGCATTTAGCGCTCTAATGGCGGGTGTCGTTTTGGGTGTGGTGCCCAGTTCCGAGGCTTTCTCTGGTTTTGGGCATCCTGCAACGTTGGTGGTCGCATTGGTGCTTGTGGTGTCGGCTGGTTTGGTGCGCTCGGGTGCTGTGTTTCTGATCACCCGCACCTTGGTGGATAGCGCGCGGGGGCTTGGATCCCACATTGCCTTGATGGGGGCCGTGGGTGGGGTTTTATCCGCCTTTATGAACAACGTTGCCGCCCTTGCGCTGCTCATGCCTGTAGACATTCAAACGGCGCGAAAAGCCGGTCGATCACCAGGCCTTAGCCTGATGCCACTGAGCTTTGCGACTATCCTCGGCGGCATGGTCACCCTGATCGGAACGCCCCCCAACATTATCATCGCCACGATCCGCGAAGATAGTCTGGGCGAACCCTTTCGCATGTTCGACTTTGCCCCCGTTGGTGGCATCGCGGCGATTGCCGGTTTGACCTTTGTTGCGCTTGTGGGGTGGCGCCTTATCCCTGCGCGGGATGACGCCGCTGCGTCACTTGAGGATGTATCGCAATACATCGCAGAACTGACTGTTCCCGATGAGTCAAAGCACATTGGCAAACGCTTAAAAGATCTGGAAGACGACGCCGAAAAGGCGGATGTCGCCATTATCGGCCTGATCCGTGAGGGCAAACGCCAATATGGCCGCGGACGCAATGCCGCGCTGCAAGCCGGAGATGCATTGGTTCTGGAAGCCACACCTGATGCTTTGGACGAGTTTCGCACCGCGCTTGGGTTGGCTGTCGCAGATGAAAAGCGCGCCGAAAACTTAAAAGCTGGCGGAGACGGCGTTGAAATCATAGAGGTTGTCGTCACCGAGACGTCCCGTTTGGTGGGACGATCTGCGCAAAAGGTTGGCCTGAATTGGCGCCGTTCAACCGTGCTGATGGGCATCTCACGCGAAGGCAAGCGCATCACAAAACAGATCCGCAAGACCGAGCTACGCGCAGGCGACATCCTGTTGCTTTTGGTGCCCCGTGATACCGGCGCGGATGTCACTCAATGGTTGGGATGTCTGCCCTTGGCGGGACGTGGGCTTGCGGTGACCAATGACGAAAAAGTGTGGCTTGCCATCGGGTTATTTGTGGGGGCAGTTGTCGCCGCGAGCGTGGGGTTGTTGTATTTACCCATCGCTTTGGGGCTGGTCGTGATTGCTTATGTCTTGGCCAAGATCGTGCCCCTAAGCGAGCTTTATACCCATATCGAATGGCCCGTTGTTGTCTTGCTGGGATCTATGATCCCGTTGGGGGCTGCACTTGATTCATCTGGCGGGACCGAGTTGATCGCGGGCGCGTTGGTAGACCTGACCCAAGGCATGCCGGCATGGGCTGTTTTGACCGTTTTGATGGTCGTAACAATGTCGCTGTCGGATGTGTTGAACAATACGGCGACCACCATTGTCGCAGCCCCGGTGGGTATCCAAATGGCACAGTCCTTGAACGTGAACCCCGACCCGTTTTTGATGGCTGTGGCGGTTGCTGCTTCCTCGGCGTTCCTGACCCCGATTGGGCACAAGAACAACACGTTGATCCTGGGGCCTGGCGGCTATCAGTTTGGCGACTACTGGAAAATCGGCCTTCCGCTTGAGATCATTGTGATCGTTGTGTCGATCCCCGCGATTTTGGTGTTCTGGCCATTGTAACACGGCGGCTGGTTGCCAGACTCTGAGAGTACTGTGCAGTATCCAGCAAAAGCTGAGTCACCAAATGCCGCTCCGTCGTTTTGTTTTGTTTTGTCGGGAGATATGGTCGCTTTTCTGTCTGCAATCCGTCAATGCAGATCACCCGAAACCGCCTGAGTTCAGCATTCATCCCTCCCCGCCCGCAGAAAGACTGATTATTCACTACTTTGACGTTGCGGCAGCGGGATTGCCCGGTCGCGCCTTTCCCGCGTAGGCTGCGTCGACTTGGGGGAGGATGGCGATGGATTTTCTAATCACAGTGGTTTTGCCGGTGTCGCTGGCGATTATCATGCTAAGCCTAGGGATCGGCCTGACCATTGCGGATTTCAAACGGGTCTTTGCAGGTGGCCGCGCGCTGATCGTTGGTGCGCTGTGCCAAGTTCTGTTGGTGCCGACCATCGCCTTTCTAACCATCACAACTCTGGGCATCACTGGCGAGTTGGCCGCAGGCTTCATGTTGCTCAGCTTTTGCCCCGGTGGTGTCACGTCCAACATCATTTCGAAATTCGCCAAGGCAGATGTTGCACTGTCTGTGTCACTGACCGCCGCAATTTCGTTGTTGTCGATCCTGACCGTCCCTTTCGCCGTGGC
>CALHST010000142.1 GCA_938038825.1 uncultured Paracoccaceae bacterium
GGTTGAGCTTTTGCACGCCGCCGGCGTACCACGTGATGTTTTGCAACTGCTTCCAGGCGACGGCGCCGTCGGTGCTGCATTGACGTCAAACCCGCGCGTAGATGGCGTTGCGTTCACAGGCGGGACCGACACGGCGCGCCATATCCGGAACGCGATGGCGAAGAACCTCAAACCCGGTGCTCCGTTGATCGCGGAAACTGGTGGGTTGAATGCGATGATCGTGGACAGCACCGCACTGCCAGAACAAGCCGTTAGGGCCGTTATCGAAAGCGCCTTTCAATCTGCAGGGCAACGGTGTTCTGCTCTGCGGTGTTTGTATATTCAGGACGATATTACAGAAACCTTTTTGGAGCTTTTGACAGGCGCTATGGACACCTTGCACGTTGGGGATCCTTGGGCGCTGTCCACAGATGTGGGTCCGGTCATTGATGCCGACGCAAAGGCGACGATTGCGAACCACGTGGCATTGGCCAAGGACGAAGGGCGTGTTTTGCATGCGTTGCAGGCGCCGCCGCAAGGGACGTACATCGCCCCGACCTTGATCAAGATCAATGGCATCCAAGATCTGCAAACTGAGGTTTTCGGCCCAGTTTTGCACGTCGCCACTTTCGCATCAGAAGAGCTGGACGCCGTCATCGATGACATCAATGACACCGGGTACGGCCTGACATTCGGCCTTCACACCCGGATTGATGATCGGGTTCAGCACATCTCGGACCGCATTCAAGCCGGAAATGTTTACGTGAACCGCAACCAGATTGGCGCGGTCGTGGGCTCGCAGCCTTTTGGCGGCGAAGGTTTGTCCGGCACCGGCCCAAAAGCGGGCGGGCCATTGTATTTATCCCGATTTACGCAAACGACTGTCGCGCACCCAAAGGTGGTTACATCCCTTCCCGGCCCCACTGGCGAGTTGAACCAAATCTCGATGCATGCGCGCGCGCCTATCTTGTGCATGGGCCCCAGCCCAGAGCAAATAGATCAACAACGCAAAGCTGTTGACGCTTTGGGTGGGGTCTCTCTTGTCAGCGCCACCCCAGAAGATGCGATCCAACATGGCGATATCGGAGGTGCGATTTGGTGGGGTGACACTGAATCTGCACGTAAATGGGATCAACACTTAGCCCAACGATCAGGCCCCTTAATTCCGCTGATTGTGGGTCAACCAGACATTGCATATGTCATGCATGAGCGGCACTTGTGTGTGGATACAACGGCCGCTGGTGGCAACGCGACTCTACTGGCCTCTATGTCTTCTCCTTGACCTTAAGTGTAATCATGCGCAGCTTGTGCGCATGATACCTATTCGCGATCACAACCCGTCCAATCGAACACCCTTTGTCACGTATCTGTTGATCGCGGCAAATGTTCTTGTTTTTCTTGCATTTCTCGCATTTCCGCAGGATGTGCGTTTCTTGAATTCTATTTACGCATCCTATGCGATGACCCCAAATGAGATCGTTGCCGGGGAAGAATGGTATAGTGTCTTCACGTCCATGTTTTTGCATGCTGGATGGATGCATTTGGCGGGGAATATGCTGTTTCTGTGGATTTACGGGGACAATATGGAAGACGAAATGGGGCACCTGCCCTTTTTGCTGTTCTATCTGGCCACTGGCATTGCTGCCGGGCTTGTTCACGTGATGTCAGCCCCCTATTCCGGGGTGCCCACAGTTGGCGCATCAGGTGCCATTGCTGGTGTTATGGGGGGATACCTTTTGTTGTTCCCAAAAGCCCGCGTCGATATTTTTATCTTCCTTGTGGTATTCATTCGGATCATCCCAATCCCCGCTTGGATTGTGCTTGCCGTTTGGTTTGCGATGCAATTTTTTGGCGGATTGGGCGCAAACCCCAACGAAGGCGGTGTCGCCTATTGGGCACATGCTGGTGGTTTTGTCGCAGGGTTTATTCTGACACTTCCCGTTTGGTTACGCGAAGGTGGTCGACGCTTTTGGGAACGAACCGATTACCACCCACCCCATCCCGAAGCACAGTACCGCTTTGTTGAAAGCCGAATACCAAAAATGAAACGCCGATGAGCCAGGTTGACGCAACATGCCACTGCGGCGCGGTGCGTATCAGCGCCACATTGGTGGGGCGTGGGATGACGCCAGCTCGCTGCACTTGTAGTTTCTGCAAACGACGCCAAGCGGGCAATATCAGCGCAGCAGCAGATAGTCTTGAAATCGTCAGCGGACAAAATGCTTTGCGTCAGTATCAATTCGGAACCAAAACAGCGCAACATTTTTTCTGCAGGATATGTGGAATTTACACGCATCACAGACGCCGGTCAGCCCCTGACGAAATTGGTATCAATATCGGATGCATCGATGGTCAGAATCCATGGGACTATGAACCCATGCAATGGCACGACGGGGTAAACCACCCTTCAGACAAACCGTGATTCAAATCCGATCGCAGTTTCACTGAAAACAGATTTAGCCACGCACAATTTTGGAAAACTGGGAAAAGATCGGCTCGCTTGCTGCGATCAGATTGCCGCTTTCCAAGGGATTTTCCTCTGGATCAACACCCTCTAACAACGCACCTGCTTCTTGGGCAATCAATGTTCCCGCTGCAATGTCCCAGATGTTTAACTTGCGTTCCCAATAGCCATCGTAACGCCCCGCAGCGACATACGCCAAGTCAAGCGCAGCCGCCCCCCAGCGGCGCACGCCGGAACAAACAGGCAGCAAACGCGCGAGGTCTTGCAGCGTCTCGGGTAAATCCGCACGCCCCGCAAATGGAAGCCCCGTCGCAAAAAGGCTTTCGATCATTTTGTTGCGCGCAGCAACGCGAAGACGGGATTCATTCATCCAAGCCCCGCCGCCTTTTTCCGCAAAGAACATTTCGTCCTTGGACGGATCATATACAACACCAGCAACGATCTTGCCCTTGTGTTCAAGCGCAATGGACACCGCCCAATGAGGCAGCCCGTGCAGGAAATTGGTGGTCCCATCCAAGGGATCGACAATCCAGCGCCGTGTGGGATCTTTGCCGTCTTCGCCGCCACTTTCTTCGCCCAACCAGCCATAGGTCGGGCGGGCGGTTGTCAGCTCTTCTTTCAAAATTTCTTCTGCGGCAATATCTGCCTTGGAGACAAAATCGCCCGCGCCTTTCATGGATGCCGTCAGGTTTTCAACTTCGCGAAAGTCCTTTGCCAACGACCGGCCAGCTTTGCGCGCGGCCTTCAGCATGATGTTCAAGTTGGCACTGCCCGGCATGGCGGTTCTCCGAAAGGATGTAAGGTGTCAAAGCGCGGCCTTACACCGCCCAGACAGTCCCTGCAAGGTCGTGATCGGTTCTGACAAAGATTGGATCGACGTGCATCCTATGTCGCGCCACGTGAGCTAAAGCTCACCTTACAGGTAGAACGCACCGGTCGAGTTGCATGTAGGGTGAGCTTTAGCTCACGTTTGCTTAGGCATTTTGCAACTTCCGGGCTTCTTGGCGCGCAAATTGGATCAGTTCTTGCATATAAGGTTGCTCCAGATCCTGGTCTCTGACTGCAGCATATAACCGACGGGTCAGACCATCCTTGGTCAGCGGCCTTGTGACGTAATCCGAAGAGTACTTGACCTCACGCACAACCCAATCCGGCAAAACAGAGACCCCGCGTGCAGATGCAACCAGCAGCAAGATAACGGCCGTTAGTTCGACCTGCCGAATACTTGCCGGTTCCACTTTGGCCGGAATTAACAACTGCGAAAAAACATCAAGGCGTTGGCGTTCCACGGGGTACGTAATCAGCGTTTCATTGCGGAAGTCTTGGGCATCAATGTACGCTTTCTGCGCCAATGGATGCGTGCTTGCAGCAACAAATACCGGAGCATAGTCAAACAACTCCACGAACGTAACGCCAGGCATGTCTTCTGGATCCGAAGACACCACCAAATCCACATCTTCTTTCAGCAAAGCAGGCAGTGCATCAAAGGCAAGACCGGGACGGATATCCACGTCAACCTCCGGCCAGTTCTTACGAAACAACTCCAACACTGGAAACAACCATTCAAAACACGCATGGCATTCAATAGCGATGTGCATGCGTCCCGCACGCCCATCCCGCAGACCAGAGAATTCTGCCAGCATCGACTCGACCTGTGGCAACACCTGTTCTGCCAAGCGCAACAGGCGCATTCCTGCTGCAGACAATCGCAGAGGTTTTGAGCGACGTACAAACAACTCGACGCCTGCTTGATCCTCTAACCCCTTGATTTGGTGGCTCAACGCAGATTGTGTGATGTTCATAACATCGGCAGCCTTCGCAAGCCCTCCGGCTTCGTGGATCGCTTTGATGGTGCGCAGATGACGAAATTCCAGATGCATAATATGAGTCACATTCATGTTGATGATTAGAATTATGAAATTGTCTCACATTACCGCACGTGCGACAAGAGCCGAAATCTATAGGAGCATACCCATGTCGCGTCCCGCGCTTTCGTTTGAGATTTTCCCGCCGGCATCTGTGCCTGCGTCCTTCAAATTGTGGGAGAGCCTGTCGCGGCTACAGTATTTTTCGCCAGAATTCATTTCCGTCACCTATGGCGCGCAAGGATCAACCCAAGATATCACGCGCGATACGGCACTGGCAGTAATCGAGCAGACCGACCTGCCCGTTGCGGCGCATTTGACGGCAGCACGCGCGTCCAAAGCGGATGTCTTGGCGCGGGCCGCTGGTTTCGCGAAGGCGGGTGTGAAAAACATCGTCGCTCTTCGCGGCGATGCAGACTCGCAGGATGTGGCGTTCCAACCGCACCCGGAAGGCTTTGACAATTCTATTGAGCTGATCGAAGCCCTTGCTGACACACAAAATTTTAACATCCGTGTAGGTGCCTATCCCGAAAGCCATCCGGATGCGGCGTCCCAGAGACAGAATATTAGCTGGCTCAAAGCCAAGATTGACGCAGGCGCATGTGAAGCGATCACCCAGTTCTTTTTTGAAGCCGATACGTTCCTGCGGTTTAGGGATGCATGCGCCGACGCCGGTATCAACGCCCCGATAATCCCCGGCATTCTTCCCATTTCGAATTGGAAACGCGCAAGAAACTTCGCACAGCGCTGTGGTGCATCAGTGCCCGCATCGTTGGATCAAGCCTTTGAAAAAGCCATTCGGGATGACCGAGAAGACCTTCTTTCGCTGGCTGTAACGACAGAGTTATGCTCCACTTTGCTGGACGAAGGGACAGAGCATTTGCACATTTACACGCTCAACTCTGCAAAACTGACAGAAGAAATCTGTATCGCATTGGGAATGACACCTGAAATGCCTGCCCTGCGAAACGTGGCGTAATACTTGAGCACACAGTATCCCGGCTTTAACTTTCGGCGCTAAGTGTCCAGAAAAGAAAGCCCACTGATGTTTCGTGCAAACTCTGCTGACGACTTGCTCTCTATGGCTGAACTGTTGGATTTATCCGGTCTTGAATTCATGACCGGGATCCTGAACGGGACATTGCCCGCCCCTCCCATTGGGGCGACGTTGGGCTATAAATTACACGCTGTAGATGACGGGCGCGTTGTGTTTCGTGGCACCCCCGAATTTAGTGCAACAAATCCCATGGGAACCGTGCATGGCGGCTGGTATGGTACGCTGTTGGACAGCGCGATGGCCTGCGCAATCCAAACCAAAGTTCCCAAAGGCAGCGTTTACACAACCCTGGAATACAAGATTAACATCATCCGACCGATCCCATTGGGAACCGACGTCGACTGCGAAGGCCTGATAGATCATGTGGGACGTTCTACAGGAGTCGCACATGGTGAAATTCGCGGCGTCGCGGATGGCAAACTCTATGCAACGGGATCGACCACTTGTATCGTGATGAAAATGACCTGAGCAGGGTCAAAAAAACGATAACAGGTGACATATGCGCAAACGCGCCATCATTCCGCATGAATACGCGGCCGCGAGCCGCAAATTGCAATTGTCCCCCGCTGTTTGGTCGCGCGGGCATCTTTTTCTGACAGGGGTGACGGGCAGTTTGCCGGATGGTAGCATGCCAGAAGATCCCAACACCCAATTCAGAAGCGTTTTCAACAAGATCGGCGCAACATTGGAAACTGCCGGGGCCAGCTTTTCGTCTATTGTGGAGCTCACCAGCTATCACATCGACATCGACACGTATTTCGACCGCTTTGCGGATGTACGGGCTGCTTACGTACGCGCACCTTACCCTGCATGGACATCCATTGGCGTCGCAGGTTTGCGTCGCCCCGGCGCATTGGTGGAAGTGCGCGTCATCGCAGAAGCCCCCGAAACCGAACATGCCACTTAGACCTGCCACCCTTTCGGATGCGTCCAGTATTGCGGCGCTGTCGATTGAAGTGTGGGTCGGCACCTATTTGAAACGTGGTGTGAACGCATTTTTTGCGGATTTCGTGCTGGATACCTTTACCACACAAAAGACCGAAACACTCATTTCAGATCCCAATGCAATAATCATTGTGTCTGAAAACGAGGATGGACTGGATGGGTTCATACGCGTGGCAACGGGCAACTTGGCACCGGTGGATGGGTGTTCAGATATTGAAATCACAACCTTTTACGTTCAACCTCGCCATCACGGCAAAGGCATCGGAAAATCGTTGTTAAAGGCTGGGCTGCAACACTGCCAAGACATGGGCCGCGGTTCTGTCTGGCTGACGACACATGCCGAGAATGCCCCAGCAATCGCATTTTATCTTTCCCAAGGATTTGATCACGTGGGGGAAACGTTGTTCCGCATTCAAGACGAAGGGTATTTGAACAATGTCTATTCTTATCGTTTCACGTCGCTGTAACCCCATCATTTGAAGGGCTTAGTTTGTCCCAAAAAGCCTAAGTGACGGCAGCGTCCAACCCGGCTTTTCCGGGGCTAAAGCAACACTGGGGTGAACGCGTTCTGATGGGTCCAGCCCAACTTTACGGGCTTTGCGTGTGACCAACCAGCGACCGATACCCCGGAAAGATCCAGAACTTGGCGCAGTCGGGTCTTGTGGAAACCGCGATTGCCAGCCAGCCGGAAGCGGCAGCCCGCAACATTCTGCCTTTTCCAACATCCAGACTAAGGGGATGTTGGATAAAGGTCGGGATTCTTCATAGCCACCCAGCATACCACCAACATCACCATGCGTCCCACGGAACCACATTTGCTCGAGATGGCCATCCCAATCGCCCCTGCTGTCCCACATCACCGGCGCATAAGCGACCCGCGTTTCGCTTCGGGCGAGTGCGTGGAATCCACGTTTGACTGTCGGGCCCAACGCGTGGCTGTGAAAGGCATGTTTTGGCACACTTAAGCGCCAAAGCAACGGTGCATTGATCCCCAATGATTTCACTGTATCCCACGCGCCAATCATCTCAACTTCGACCTTTGCGTGGCACAGGGATCGCCCAAATGCGATGGCCGCAGGACTGTTTGGCGCGTTCTGATAGTGACGGTATACATCCCGTACATTGCGTTGAGTGGCGTTCTCGGCCCGCAACAAGCCAACGCGATCAATGACCCCTGCGAGGCTGCGCACAGCATAGGCGCCCCGGGAATATCCAATCAAAAAAATCTTGTCTCCGACGCGATAACGTGACGCCAAATACCCATAGGCCCTACGGATCTGTCGGTTGATGCCCCGCCCCGCCAATACGTCCCCCAATTTGCGCCAATGCGACCATTGGATGCCGGGTTCATAATACACAGACACTGGCGCGCCGATCTCGCGCAGCAGCTTAAAGGTCAGCCCCGCGTTTGTTTCGTATCCTTCGTGCAGCGAAGACATGGTGCCGTCGATGACAATGACATGAATCGTGCTGTCACGCGTTGCCCGGGGTTGGGTCTGTGCCTCCCCCCGGCCAAAGAAGCCCTGTAAAAACCTGGCTACGCGTCTATTCAGCTGCGATCCGTGCATTCTCCAACATTTCCCAAACTCTCAGCGGCGTGAATGGCATATCCGCCTGTCGCACGCCCCTGTCCCACAACGCATCTTGCACCGCGTTTGCAGTTGCCGCCATGGACCCGACTGTCCCCGCCTCGCCACAGCCTTTCATCCCCATGATGTTTGCTGTGGATGGAACCGGTTCCGACGTAAAAGATAACATAGGTACGTCTGCCGCTCTTGGCATCGCATAGTCCATGAAACTTGCTGTGAGCAGTTGTCCATCTTCGTCATAGACAACGTGTTCCGTCAGGGCCTGTCCAACCCCCTGCACGACTCCGCCATGAACCTGGCCTTCGGCCAGCATAGGGTTGATAAGATTGCCAAAATCGTCGACCACAGTGTATCGGTCCAGTTTGACCAAACCAGTGTTACAGTCGATCACGACTTCCGCGATATGCGCGCCATTTGGGAAGCTTCGCGCCTCAAGTTGAGTGGTCTCTTGGTGCCGCATTAAGTCATCACGCCCCTTGTCCCGCGCCATCTCGGCCACTTCCAGCATGGTTGGGGTCAAGTTCGTGCCGGGAACGCGGAACCGCTCATCATCAAATGAAATCTCTTCTGCCGGAACACCCGCTTCGTCCGCCAGAAACGCCGAAAAGGCAGTTTTCATGGTCTGAGCCGTTGCAAGGATTGCCGTGTTCTGCGTGGTCACCGACCGTGACCCGCCAGTCCCGCCGCCCTTTGCAATAAGATCGCTGTCGCCCTGTACGAAATGGATCCGGTCCGCTGGAATACCAGTCTGATCAGACAAGAACTGCGTAAAGACAGTCTCATGACCCTGACCGTTTGATTGTGTGCCGACATAGACTGTCACTGTGCCATCTTCGTTGAAGTCGACGGCCGCAGTTTCCGAAGGGTCACCCAGAATACTCTCGATGTAGTAACACAAACCAACACCGCGCAGATTTCCGTTTTGTTCATCCGCGGCACGGCGCGCCACAAAACCTTTTAGATCGGCTTCGACTTCTGCGCGCGACAGCACGCGGTTGAAATCCCCGACGTCATAAGTTTCGCCAACAGGCGTTTTGTACGGGAACGCATCTGGTTTGATAAAGTTTCGCCGCCGCAATTCCAAAGGATCCAAACCAAGTTCGCGTGCAGCCCGGTCTATCAACCTCTCAAGCAAATAAATGGCCTCGGGACGCCCAGCACCACGATAGGCGTCCACCGGGGTGGTGTTGGTAAAATACCCTTCGACATGCAGCCAAATGGTTTGGATATCGTAGACGCCGCCAAAAATTCGGCTGAACAATTGCGTCTGGATAAACTGCGCAAATTGCGAGTTGAACGCCCCCAGATTGCAGCGCGTTTTTACTCGGTAAGCTGTGATTTTGTAATCCGCATCAAACGCCAATTCGCCCAAATGCCACAAATCACGCCCGGCATTATCCGTCAGCATCGCTTCAGTGCGATCCGACATCCAACGCACTGGGCGTTTCAGTTCACGCACCGCTTGCGCGACGACGAAGTATTCTGGGTATAACATGCCCTTCATACCAAATCCGCCACCGACGTCCGGGTTCGTGACCCGCACATCGCTTGCGTCCATGTCAAACTTCTGCGCAATCGCTGACTTTGCGCCCCAAACGCCCTGCCCGCCAAAGCTCAGATGCAGCCGGCCATCTTCCAGATCAACCCAGCAGCCGCGTGGCTCCATCGAATTCACAATGATCCGGTTGTCATCGACATCCAAACTGACCACATGCGCAGCCTTGCCAAAAGCAGCATCCGTTGCGGCCTCATCCCCCATGGCCCAATCAAACGCTGTGTTGTCAGGCGCTTCGCTGTGAATGGTCTCACCACCTGGCGCAAAATCCATCTTGGCTGGTAGATCGTCCACCTCAGCCCAAATCATCTCTGCCGCGTCACGGGCCTCTTCCAGACTGTCCGCGATCACACAGGCGACCGCTTGGCCGACGTGACACACCTTGTCCTTGGCAAGCCACGGACGCACAGGCGCGGCACCATCTGACCCATCCTGGTTCTTGATAATTGACGCATCCAATGTCGCATCCAGCCCAACGGCTTCCAGATCGGCTTGCGACAACACCAAATGAACACCAGGAGCCGCCCGCGCCTCATCCAAATCCAATGCCGTAATCACGCCATGGGCCTGTTGCGAACGCACAAAGAATGCATGCAACGCACCCGCAGGAACAATGTCGTCTACATAGCGACCAGCACCCGTTAAAAAACGATCATCTTCCACACGTCGCACGGATTGCGATTTACCAAATTTTTCCATCGAGGGAGGCTCCATTCACCTGAAAACGGACATGGATCAGGACACTAGACGCAAAAGCTGCAATGTCCAGAGAACGCGGTACTTTTGGAACACGGTTTTTTGCTCCCCAGACATGGTATCTTCAAGCAGGGCCATAGGCGCGGACCCCACAAAGGATTTGGTCAAAAAGAACAATGCTCAGCGACCATTTCCGACAGCAGGTCGCAAACAGACGCGACCCACACTCTTGTCGGCGGTGAATTTTTAACGAAACAAGGAAGGATCGCGCCAATGGCAAACGCACTGTCCCTCGTAAAGGGCCGACTTACAGACACGCACATTGAGCAATATTGGCGGGATGGCTTTTTGTTCCCGGTTCCGGCCTTGTCGCGTGATACCGCACTCAAATATCGCAGTGTTCTTGAAGACATGGAACGCGATTGGTTAAACGCCAATCTGCCGTTGCCACTGAACACTTATAAGCGCATCAATGCCCAGCTTGTGATGCCCATGGTCGACCAAATCGCAAGAGATCCAGCAATTCTGGATATCGTCGAAGGCATCCTTGGGCCAGATATCATGGTGTATTCGGGCGAGTTTTTTATCAAAGAACCCAATACAAAGCACATCGTGTCCATGCATCAGGACCTGACCTATTGGGGTTTAGGC
>CALHST010000143.1 GCA_938038825.1 uncultured Paracoccaceae bacterium
CGGTTTTGTCGGATTGGAGCTTTCCGAAGATTCAAGCATGACCATCAATGACAGCTATGCGCAGGGCGATGTATCGCTGGATACTGTTGTGACGTCTGGCACCGCGAATGTCGGGGGTTTCGCAGGAGCTGTCGAAGGCACGATCAACCGGTCTTATTCGTCTGGTGGGATATCTGTCATAAGCCCCGATGCCTTTGGGATTCAGGTGGGTGGATTTGCGGGATCTGAACTTGGTAGTGCCGGAAGCGCCTCTAACTTCTTTGACGCAACAACAGCTGGAATTACAACAAGCCCATTTGGCACCGCCCTGACAACGGCGCAGTTTCAAGACACGGAAACGTTTGCCGCAATCGCGGGAAATCAGGGATGGAACTTCAACTCTGTTTGGGCGCCCGGTGACACGGGTTTT
Organism: uncultured Paracoccaceae bacterium; assembly: GCA_938038825.1. Taxonomy (GTDB): domain Bacteria; phylum Pseudomonadota; class Alphaproteobacteria; order Rhodobacterales; family Rhodobacteraceae; genus Aliishimia. The sequence goes on from CALHST010000143.1 coordinate 410, forward strand.
TATCCCGAAAACTACACCACATCTGCCGTTCTACAGGCCACTCCGAACCCCGTCACCTTGCAATATGGACAGACTGCAAATGCAAGCACCACCGGCACTGTTGCCGGCGGACTGCCAACAAGCGGTCGCGCAGCCGTGTTCCAGTTTGGCGATGAGGGCGAAACCTTGGACACGTCTGGTATTTTCAACGGGTTGACCTTCAATGGAATAACAGTCGGTCAACAAACCTTTGGGCTATCTCAAACTTCGGTCAGCAGCTCGTCCGGGCGCACTTTCCGCATTGTTGACCGTCAAGGGGATGCCACAATCACACCAGCGCCGTTGACGATCACTGCAAATAATCAAAGCAAGATCGAAGGCAGTACGTTGATTTTCGATGGGACAGAATTCTCTTCGTCGGGGCTGCTGTTCCAAGACAACGTGGCCCTTGTCGATCTGTTCAGCTTGGGTGCACCGGCAGACGCAAGCTTTGACGACAGTCCCTTCACGATCCTTGCCTCTAATGCTCAGGGGACGGGTCTGTCGAACTATGACATCTCATTCCTACCCGGAGAGCTGACCATTACCCAAGAGGTCACTGAAATTCCGATCCCGCCTGTTTTCATTGGCTTCCCGTTGCCCAATCCGACCGATGGGATTGATGATGGCATCACAGAGGACCCAACAGAAGCCGCGCTGCAGTCGCCCACGCGATCACTTGGCGAAGCCGAAGAAACATTGTCCGACGTTGAAGACATCACCGGCAGCTTAGACATTGCAGCTGATAGCTGTGGTCAAAGTAGTGGCGACGTGACTCGGTATTTGGCATGTTTGTCGGATGCGCTAAGCGACTTTGCCGATGAATTGGATGATATTGCCGCCGACCTGCCACCTGGTATGCAGAACGTCGCACGCATTGTGCAGGATGCGCGTGTTCAAATTGACCGATCCCGCCAACGCGCCCAGCGCCGCCTTGCAACAGCCACAACAGATGCGGAACGTCGCACAATCCGGTTGGATGCTGCAAACGAAGCACGCGCTGCCCTGAACTCGGCATCTGGCGAAATTCGCAAAGCCATCGCATTGGTGCGCGCCGACGATCCAGAACTGGCAAATGTGCAACGCGCCACGGTCACAACAGTCGCAAGCGCTGTAGATAGCGTAGGGATCAAATTGACACGTGCTGTGGGGCTGTAATGCGTTTTCTGTTAACGATTGTATTTTGTCTAAGCGCGTCTGTTCTTTGGGCTGAAAACCGTGTTGCCTTCATCATCGGGAATTCGGCGTATCAAACCGTCTCACCACTCGACAACCCGATCAACGACGCCCTTGATATGACAGTCGCCCTAGAAGGGTTAGGGTTTCGGGTCATCTTGGGCAGTGACGCCACGATGGAAGACATGCGTCGTGGCATTGATGCCTTTTCCGAGGCAGCTGAAACCGCGGATGTGGTTTTGTTTTATTACGCTGGGCATGGGTTTCAGGTCTCTGGGCAGAACTATCTTGTACCCGTTGATGCGGCCCTCAGCAGTATTCAGGATTTGCCAGACCAAACCTTGCCTTTGACAGATGTGTTGACCGCAATGCAAAAATCCAATGGGTTGAAGCTCGTGGTTCTGGATGCCTGCCGCGACAACCCATTTGGGGTTGGATTAGACGCTCTTCCCGGAACAGAAAGTGGTCTTGCACGTGTCAGCACTGCCGCGGATTTTATGTTTGTCTATGCCACTCAGCCTGACAACGTGGCCTATGATGGGACGGGTCGAAATAGCTTTTTCACCGAAGCGGTATTGAACCATATCTACACGCCCGGACTCGACATTGCGGAACTGATGACCAATGTGCGCCGCGATGTTTTGGCAGCCACAGGCGGACGTCAGGTCCCTTGGGAAAACTCGTCTTTGACCCAGCGCTTTCGCTTTGACAACAGCCCTGCATCCGCATCAGAAGAAACGCTGCTTTGGCAAGTGGCCGCTAGCGAACGCGATGCAGATCTGATGCAACTTTATGTGGATCGCTATCCGCAAGGCGCCCATGTCGATGACGTTGTGGCCTTCCTTGAGACCGGCGAACAAACCCGAACACTGACGGCGCGTGATGAAGTGGCAGAGGCTGAGCGTCTTTGGAAGCTTGCGCGGCGCAGTCGCATGCGCCCATTGTTGGAATACTACCTTGAACGGTATCCTGCAGGTACAGACGCAAGCGAAGCGCAACGTCTGTTGGCGCTCATTCCCCGAGCAGAAGACGCGACCCCGGGTGGCGTATGCGAACGACTTACCACCCATCCGCGCGATGCAACTGCTGTCACAGGTGGTGTGCCATTTGATCGCCTGCGCGACAATGCCTTAACAGCAATTCAAGCCTGCGCCGCCGCCGCCGCGCAATCGCCGGACTTACCACATTATACGGCGCTTTTGGCCCGCGCCACAGCTGCCTCTGGTGATCTGGAACGTGCTGTTAGCCTTTACAAAAGTGCTGCAGACCGGGGTGACTTGCGTGCCATGGTGTCGCTGGCCCAGTTGACCGAAGCGGGAAATGGCCTTCCCCAAGATTTCAATGCGGCGTTGTCACTGTATGAACGCGCCGCCGATGGTGGCAGCCCCGATGCCATGATCAACCTTGCCATCATCCTGTTCGAAGGCACCCAAGTAGACCCCAATGTCGATCGCGCCATCTCTCTTTTGAAGAAGGCCGCGCAGGGCGGATCCGCCAAAGCTGTGTTCAATTTGGGCGTCTTGGCGCAAGACGGTGTCGTCGACAAACCTGAAGACGCCCTTGAATATTTCGAGCGCGCAGCCAAAGACGGTGAAGTACAAGGATATCGCGCTGCTGCGATCTTGCTGGATGAAGGACGCGGTGTCGAAAAGAACCCTGCCAAAGCCGCCAATATGTTGCTTCGCGGTACGGCTGAGGACCGAGGATCGTTGCTGGAGCAACTCACCACCGCCACTAACGAATGGTCTCCTGACACAATCCGCGAAGTGCAAACCCGTTTAAAGCAAGCAGGATTCTATACGGCTGCCATTGATGGACTTCCCGGCCCCAGCTTTACTGCCGCGCTGAATAAATGGCGCAACGGCGGCTTTAACGCCAACGTGTTGGTGAACTAACGCAGTCTGAACGCAACCTCACACCAGTGCTGTATATTCTCCGCAAAGCCCCTTGAA
>CALHST010000144.1 GCA_938038825.1 uncultured Paracoccaceae bacterium
TATTTTTGGCGATTTTCGCGATGAGTAGAATCGTGTCATCGCCGTCAATGATATTACTTTATGGCGGTTTAGAGGCCTCTTCAGCTGGTGAAGTTGTCCGTGTCATCGAACAGCAGGGTATTGCATACGAAGTCCGCGGGGGCTCGATTTTTGTGGATTCTCGGCAGCGGGACGAATTGCGGTTGACGTTAGCCAGCGAAGGTCTGCCGCCAAACGCGATGCAAGGATATGAAATTCTTGACACATTAAGTGGTTTTGGAACGACATCGCAAATGTTTGATGTTGCCTATTGGCGCGCCAAAGAAGGCGAATTGGCGCGCACAATTGTTAACAGTTCGTTTATTTCTGCGGCGCGCGTGCATATTGCAAATGGCACATCAAATCCGTTCAGAAGAACAACGTCCCCGACAGCCTCAGTTTCCGTGACGCCAACGTCGGGATCCATCACGGCCAATCAAGCGCGCTCGGTCAGGTATTTGGTGGCGTCTGCAGTCGCGGGGCTGTCACCGGAAGACGTCACCGTTATTGATGCCAATGGGGCCATAATCGGCGGAGCAGAGCAAGCCAACGAGACCGACGCGGCGGATTCCAGGGCAGAAAAGCTGAAGTTGAAAGTTGAAAGACTTCTTGAGGCGCGCGTGGGTGCGGGAAATGCCATTGTCGAAGTCAACATTCAGGCGATAACGGAACGCGAGGAAATCCGGGAAATCCGCATCGACCCCGAAAGTCGGATTTTGATCAGTTCTGATACCGAGGAAACCTCGGATACCTCCAAGAATTCAGGCGGATCACAAGTCACTGTCGCGTCTAATTTGCCAGACGGGGACGCTGCCACAGATACGGATTCAACGTCTCAGCGCAGCCAGTCTCGGGAACGTGTGAACTATGAAGTGTCACAGACCGAACGGGAAGTGCTGAAAGGTCCGGGGGAAATCAAACGATTAACTGTCGCGGTCCTTCTGAATCAGGAAGTCACCGAAGACACTGGCGAACCGGTTTTCGTTGAGCGGAGCGATGAGGAAATGGCGTCATTACGGCAATTGGTCGAGTCGGCGACTGGATTTGATGAAAGCAGGGGCGACGTCGTGACCATTAAGTCGATGGCGCTGAAATCTGCGGAACCGTTGCAAGGTACGGCACAAACATCTGGTTTTGACCTATCGTCCCTGGACATCATGTCTGTCATCCAAATGATCATTTTGGCGTTGGTTTGCCTTATTCTCGGGCTGTTTGTGGTCAAGCCGATCCTGAAAAACTCACAGGTAAAAACACTCGGTAACGACGCCGAAGGATCTCAGATCCCGCAAATAGAAAGCAGTGATACAGGTGCGGCGCAAAGTTCAACGCAAGCGGAGGTCATTGACCAGTCGGAAGACTTGGAATCGAGTCCCGATAGTTCGGATTTGCCAGCCATTTCAATGATGAGCCAGTATGACGACGCGGACAACCCTGTCGAGCGATTGCGCGGGATGATCGAAGAGAGGCAGTCGGAAACTGTGGAGATTTTGCGTGGTTGGCTTGAAGAAAAAGAGAAAACCACATGACGCAGCTAGCCCAGATATTTGAGGATTTCCAACGAGGCTCGATTGCCGACATTCGGGACGATTTGGACGCCGGGAAATCTGATGGCGGCGCGCAGCTTTCGTCCTATGAAGACGGGTATCGGTCTGGCTGGGAAGACGCGGTTAAATCCAACAACCTTCAGGTGGCATCGCAAGCGGACTCCATTGCACAAGTTCTGGCAGATCTGGAATCCCAACGATCGCACGTTTCAGCCCAGCTTACGGGAATCTTTGTGCAGATCACCCAAAAAATGTGCACACATCTGCTGGCGGAAACGATTGATGACGTCACGTTATCCGCTGCAGTAAAACATATCCGCCAAGGCCTAAAGCAAACTGCAGCGTCGAAACTGGATCTGAGCGTCAGCCCAGACCAATATGATTTTTTCAAAAACGCGATCCAAGATGACAGCATGACCCTGTCAATCGACCGCTCTTTAGAGGCCGGTAAGGCGTTGATTTCCGCGCATGACGAAAAAGTCGAAATCGACGCCACGAATATCGCGAAGGACGTGTGTGCCATTTTGAAGGCTTGCGAAAACAAAATCTCAATTGAAGGACTGGACTAAAACATGGACCAAGAAGAGGCAGTACCCGCACATCCGTTCACGTCAGTGCCCATCGAAATCGTCGTTTCCGTCGGGAAATCGAAACCAACAATTCAAGAGCTTTTGTCATTCGAAAAAGATTCGGTAATTAAAATTGATCGAAAAATTGACGATCCTGTCGAAATCTATGCCGGCAGTAAGTTAATCGCGTTGGGAAATCTGGAAGAGACATCAGAGGAGGGCAAATCCTCTCTGTGTGTCCGCCTGACGCAAATCATGAACATCACATCGGATCTTGCATGATGCTATTTCGGGTTTTCTGGCTGACTTTTTTGTGCGCCCTTGCGCCATCACTGGGGTTTGCTCAGGATATCCCGTTTCTGACAGGAGGCGGTCAAAGCCTGTCTGCGACAACAATCCAATTTATCCTGGTCATTTCTGTCCTAAGCGTGGCGCCGGGAATTCTGATAATGGTGACCTGTTTTCCGTTTCTTATCACAGTTCTATCCATCCTAAGACAAGCCATTGGGCTTCAACAATCGCCGCCCAACATGCTGTTGGTCAGTTTGGCATTGTTTATGACCCTATATATCATGGAGCCGGTTTTTACCGACTCTTGGCAGAATGGCATTCAACCTTACCTGAATGAAGAGGCCGACGTCTCTGAAGCGTTCACCCAAGGGGTCGAACCTTTCCGGATCTTCATGGCGAACCGAGTGGATTCAGAAACTTTGCAGACATTGTATTCTGTTCGGTTCAAAGAAGAATATCTTGGGGACGACGTGTCGCGCGTTCCACTGTCCGTGTTGGTGCCCAGTTTTCTGTTGTCAGAACTGTCGCGCGCCTTTCAAGTTGGTTTCCTGATCTTCATGCCCTTCCTTGTCATCGACTTGGTGACGGCGGCAGTGCTGATGTCGATGGGCATGATGATGGTGCCGCCTGCGATTGTTTCATTACCATTTAAGTTAGGTTTTTTCGTTTTTGCCGACGGGTGGATGCTGCTCTCTGCGAGCTTGGTGCGAAGTTACCAATAAGCTGAAGATCCACGACGAAACCATGTGCGCATCCTTCAATTGACAATCAGGCGAAGCGTTCATGCAAATAGGCACGTCATCGACCGCACTGCATTGCACTGCGCCACTAAAAACACCCATAATCTAAAGAACT
>CALHST010000145.1 GCA_938038825.1 uncultured Paracoccaceae bacterium
GCTTTGCGTTTGCGCACAGCCCAGCCGATATCCAGCCCCGCCAAATCGCCCACGGCAAACGGCCCCATCGCGAAACCAAACCCGGTGAGCGCCTTGTCGATCTCATAGGGTGACGCCCCGTCCAGCACCATGTGATCTGCCGCCGTGCGATAGGTGGCCAAGATCCGGTTGCCGATGAACCCATCGCACACGCCAGCCCGCACGCTGATCTTTTTCAAACGCTGGCCCAGCGCAAATCCCGTTGCCACAACATCAGGCGAGGTTTTATCTGCGACCACAACTTCCAACAGTTTCATCACATGGGCCGGCGAAAAGAAATGCAACCCGATCACATCTTCGGGGCGTTTCGTGCATGCGGCGATTTCGTTCACGTCTAGATAGGACGTATTGGACGCCAAAATCGCACCCGGTTTGCAAACCGCGTCCAGCTTGGTGAACACCTGCTTTTTCACCGACATGTCTTCGAAAACGGCTTCGATCGCCAGATCCACGCTCCCAAGATCGTCATAGGACGTGGTCAGACTCAGCGCCTTTTCAGTGCGTGTTTCGAACCCGGCTTGGTCAATCTTGCCGCGTTTCAACGCGCCTTGCAGATTGCCCACAATCCGTTCTTTTGCGGCCTCGGCAGCTTCCGGCGTCATTTCAAGCATGACGACAGACAGCCCCGACAACAAAGCCGCCGTTGCAATGCCCGCTCCCATCGTGCCGCCACCAATCACACCCACCGCAGCAACATCGCGGGGCGTGACGCCTTTGAGTTCAGGCAAATTGCTCGCAGCCCGTTCGCTAAAGAACGCATGGATCATGCCTTTGCGTTGATCCGTCTCCATCAGCTCCATAAAGATACGGCGTTCTTCGGCCATGCCCTCGGCAAATGGTTTTTCCACAGATGCCTGAATGGCCCGGACCGCATATGCCGGCGAGATTTGCCCACGCCCTTTCGCCAATACCGCGTTGTATGCGGCGTCCCAATCAATTGCATCGGGATGATCTAACGCGCTCACTTTTCGCGGACCGGCGCCTTGTGCGATCAACTCTTCTGCATAGGCCAACCCGTTTTCTAATGGCGTGCCCTCCGCAATGCGGTCAATCAGCCCTAATGTCATGGCTTCTGAGGCGCCGACGTGCCGCCCTGTGGTGATGATATCAATTGCCGCTTCTGTATTGGTTAAACGCGGCACACGCTGCGTTCCACCAGCGCCAGGAATCAGGCCCAGATGGACCTCTGGCAAACCAACCCGGGCCGACGGAACCGCCACACGATAATGTGTGCTGACCGCAACCTCCAGACCGCCGCCCAGCGACACCCCATGCATGGACGCGATCAACGGCTTGGAAATGGCTTCGATCTTGTCACAAAGATCCGGCAACCATGGCGCCATCGGGGGTTTGCCGAACTCTTTGATATCCGCGCCCGCAATAAATGCGCGCCCCTCACCCAAAAGAATAATTGCACCTACATCGGCGTCTGCATCCGCCGCCAACACCGCATCTTGCAACCCTTGGCGAACGGCCTGCGACAGCGCATTGACCGGCGGGTTATTGATGGAAACAACGGCCACTGTCCCGTGCCGGGTCATGCTGACGACATCGCTCATGGTGCATTCCTCCTTAAATTGTGCCCAATCTTGAACCGATCCACTCAAAAGGCCCACTCTGACCCTACGTCACACTGTAATCGAAACCAGTCTATAGACCTTTTGGCCGGAATCGGTTTGACTGCACACATACAGACGGTGCCAAAGCACCGCATAGGGAAAAACAGGGAATGACAGCGCTCCTCTCGGTCGAGAATTTGGCGATTGGCTTTGGGACTGCGTCCGATGTTGTGGACGGGGTCTCTTTTTCTGTGGCCAAAGGCGAAACCCTTGCATTGGTTGGGGAAAGTGGCTCTGGCAAGACACTGACATGTCGGTCTGTGCTGCGGATTTTACCGGGTGCTGCACAGTTGCGGCGTGGCAAGATCCTGTTTGGTCCCGACAAGGTGGATTTGATCACCCAAAGCGAACGCCAGCTGCGCAAAATACGCGGCAACCGCATCGCGATGATCTTTCAGGAACCCATGCGCTCTTTGTCTCCGCTTCACCGGATGGGAAATCAGGTCGGTGAAGTGTTGCGCCTGCACGACAGTTTGTCCGCGAGCGCTGTGCGCAAGCGGGTGCTGGAAACCTTTGAACAAGTCGGCTTTCCCGATCCCGAAAGAGCCTATAAATCCTATCCGTTTGAAATGTCCGGCGGCATGCGCCAACGCGCCATGATTGCCATGGCTATGGTGTCCAAACCTGACTTGCTGATCGCGGATGAACCGACAACTGCATTGGACGTGACCACCCAGGCCGTCGTGCTGGGCCTGATCAAGGATTTGCAACGCGACACAGGCATGGGGCTTATTCTGGTAACCCACGATCTGGGTGTTGTGGCCAATATGGCCGAAAAAGTTGTTGTCATGCGCAAGGGCCGCGTGATGGAGGCAGGCCCGGCCGGTCCCGTCCTGTCCGACCCGGCCCATGGGTACACCAAAAAGCTGCTGGCAGCCGCACCCATGATTCCTGATGTGGCCGTTCCCGCTGCTCCTTTGCTGGATGATGACATCATCTTGCAAATGAAAGACGTCACCAAGAGTTTCACCATGAAGGCGCGTGGCTGGGCTGGTCCGAAAACCATCAAGGCCTGCCAACAAGTAAACCTGTCCGTTCCGCGCGGCAAAACTGTTGCCATCGTGGGCGAAAGTGGCTCCGGCAAGACAACCGCAGCACGTATTGCCCTTGCGGCGGATCTGCCCGATGCCGGCGGCGAAGTCTGGTTCACACCCACACCCGGCGGGCAACCTGTACCCGTTCACTCCATGAACGCCACCCAGCGTGTGGCGTTTCAACGTCAAGCACAAATGGTGTTTCAGGATCCCTATTCCTCGCTTTCGCCCCGGATGCGCATCCGCGAAGCCTTGACCGAACCGATGGAGATCCATGGCATTGGCACAACGGCGGAACGACGCGACAAAGCCGCCGAAATGCTGCGCCTTGTTGGGCTTGATCCTGTGATGCTTGGCCGATATCCCCACGCGTTTTCGGGTGGTCAACGTCAACGCCTGTCAATCGCCCGAGCATTGACGTTGGACCCTGTGCTGATGGTCTGCGATGAACCAACCTCGGCCCTTGACGTGTCGGTGCAGGAACAAGTGCTGACCTTACTGGAAGACATCCGCGACCATGCCGGATTGTCCTATCTGTTTATCTCACACGACCTTGCTGTTGTGGCGCGCCTTGCAGACGAAGTGGCCGTCATGCGGCAAGGTTTCATCGTCGAACAGGCCCCGCCCGAGACACTATTTTACAACCCCAAACATCCCTACACCCGTGCGCTGATCGCAGCGCAGCCGGAACCCGACATTAACCGCCCCATTGATTTGGCGGAAGTGGCTCTGGGTGCTGGCGATCCAACTGGATGGGATGACATGTTCCGCTTCGAAGGCCCGACACCTCCGGCGCTGTTAGAAGTCGAACCCGGACATAAGGTGCGCTGTCATGCCTAAGAACCATCCTCTTCACTCAACCCGCCCCCGCCAGACTGTCGCGCGCGCTGTGGCGCGGGCGAACCCGGCCCCCTTGATCACCTTGCTGATGACAGCCTTGGCCGCGTTGATCCTGTGGGTCAGCGTGGCACATTCCGGCGGTTTCGAAGAACCCGATAGTCTCATGGATAAAGTGACCGCTGGTGAACTGCCCGCCGTCGAGGACCGTCTTCCCGAAGATCCACTGGTTGTTGATTTGGCCGCAAAGGGCCGGAAACTAGGTGCCTATGGCGGCACATTGCGCACCATGGTCACCAGGTCCAAAGACGTGCGCCAAATGGTGGTCTACGGCTATGCGCGGCTTGTGGGTTACGATCACAACTATGATCTGAAGCCCGACATTCTAAAAGACGTCACGATTGAAGACGGGCGTATCTATACGATGCACCTGCGCAAAGGGCATAAATGGTCTGATGGCGCCCCCTTCACGTCAGAAAACTTCCGCTATTGGTGGGAAGATGTCGCCAATAACGAAGAACTGTCCCCTTCAGGCCCACCAGAGTTTCTGCGCGCCGAAGGACACTTGCCCAAAGTCACTTTCCCGGACGAGGTGACTGTGCGCTTTGAATGGCCCGTGGCCCATACCGCGTTTCTGCAAACGTTGGCGCAGGCCCGCCCGCCCTTTATTTACCGCCCCTCGCATTACCTGAAAGACTTTCACGCGAAATATGCGGATGGCGATCATATGACGACCATGATCGAAGACAAACGTGTGAACAGCTGGGCGGCGTTACACAACAAATTCGACAACATGTACAAAAACGACAACCCGGACTTGCCGACCCTGCACCCATGGATGAGCGCAACAGCCGGTAAGAAGGCGACGCGTTACATCTTTGTACGCAACCCTTATTACCACCGCGTGGACCGCGAAGGGTATCAATTGCCCTATATCGACACGGTGGAAATGACAGTCGTGGGCAAAGGTCTTGTGGCGGCCAAAGCCAATGCAGGCGAAGTAGACTTACAAGCGCGAGGCCTTGATTTCCGGGACGTGTCGATCTTGAAAAAAGGCGAAGCAGATGGCGCAGAATATCGCACCAATCTGTGGGCCAACGGCGCGGCGAGCCAAATCGCGATCTACCCAAACCTAAACTTCAATGATGACGGTTGGCGCGCAGTCATCCGCGATGCCCGCTTCCGGCGTGCTCTGTCACTGGGCATAGACCGTCGCATGATCAACCGCGCGCTGTATTTTGGTATGGCCCGCGAAGGGGGTATGACCGCCCTGGCACGCTCTCCCTTGTTTGATCCCACAAACCTCTCGAAATGGGCCATCTATCAGCCTGATCTTGCCAATGAATTGTTGGATGACATGGGACTAACCGATCGGGACGCGCGCGGCATTCGCAAGCTGCCGGATGGTCGCCCGATGGAATTTGTGGTGGAAACAGCCGGTGAACGGCAAGAGGTTGAAAACGCACTGGCCATTATCACCGACACGTGGCGTGATCTGGGGATCAAGCTGGTGATGCGCCCGCTGGATCGGGATATCCTGCGCAACCGTGTGTATGCAGGCAACTCTATGTCGTCAGTGTGGTTT
>CALHST010000146.1 GCA_938038825.1 uncultured Paracoccaceae bacterium
GCCCACCGGGTGTTCGCAGGCAACCGCCCATCAACCACATTGATGTATCCAACGCTGGATCCAGCGACCTTGGGCGCGATCATCGCGTTGTATGAACACCGGGTCTTTGTCGAAGGCGTGATTTTGGGCATCAATTCATACGATCAATGGGGCGTGGAACTGGGCAAAGAACTTGCCACGGCGTTGGGGCCCATTGTGGCAGGCGATGAAAGTGCCGAGAGCAAAGACGGCTCCACCCGCGCATTGGTGTCATTTCTTCACCAAAACCGGGTCTGATCCGAAAATCTGATGCATCGGCATGCGACGCGCTGATTTTGCAAAGCTGTTCTGAACAAAGCGGGCGGGTATCCCAGCCGCTTTAGACATTTGCGGGCCAAATGGGATAAAGACTGTTTCTTTTTGAACCTCTGACGGCGGAGGAAATCGAGTAGGTCGACACCCCCTTTCGCTTTTTTGGTGATTGTCATAACTGGCACGGCCGCTTCTGTCCTCCGGCGTGTGGGGGAATGCCCGCGATCATTGAAAGCGCGCCATTCCAATTCCTTCACAACACCGCACCAAGTCACCCAAAACAAGCGCATTGCGGACAAATGACCGACGGTAGCGCATCGTTGCGTATGTCGTTTTGCAAACGATGTGTAGACACAGGGATATTTTGTCGACACACTGTCGACAAGAATCACATCCGCAATTTCTTCTGGGTCATTTCTCTGTGGCATTCGACAAACCGGCAAAAACCTACCAACGTGGTGCGGCGTCAAACGAGATTTACGGTGTTCTGCGCGACGAAATCTTGACGCTAAAGCTAGTACCGGGCGCGTCGCTTGATGAAACAAGCCTGTCCAAACGGTTTGCGGTGTCACGGTCTCCGATCCGCGAAGCGCTGAACCGTCTGTTGGCTGAGCGCCTTGTCGAAACCTTGCCCAACCGCTCGACGATTGTGGCACAGATCGACTTGCGCAACTTCGCCGCATTCATTCAGGCGCTTGACGTGCAACAGCGCCTTGCGACGCGACTGGCCGCCGAAAATCGAACAGAAACTGACCTTGCCAAACTTCGCAATCTCGCAAGCGCATTCGACGAAACCATCGATAAAGCAGTGCCGCTGGACATCATGCAGGCCAACTTTGCCTTCCATATCGCGGTCTCCGAGGCGGGTAAAAACCCCTATGTGACCCGCCACTACCGCGAACTTTTATCTGAGGCACGTCGCCTTCTGCACATGCATGTTCAGGTCCTTGATACTGTCGCGCGCAAAGAAGTTATGCAGGATCAGCATCAAGACTTTATCGACGCCATTGAAGCCCAGGATATCGCACAGGCTGACGCGATTGCCCATGCCCATACCATGCAGTTTCACGACCGTTTTCTGAAGGCGTTACAACACGCACCGGATTCCAGCTTCGATATCGGGCGTTCATCGGTATCGGCAAAGGTGGACCAGTAAATGCCAGCAAAAATCACCCGCATATCTGTGTTCACACATTGCAATGATCTGGGGGGTAAAATCTGGAACCCAGCGATCCGCTGGACAAAAAAATACGCAGTGTTCATCTGCATACAAGACGACACAGGGCGGCAAGGGCTGGGCGAATGTTGGTGCTTTGACACGGCTCCCGATGCGTTGGTGGCCTTTCTGCGCACGGAGGTCATCCCGCATTTTTTGGGAACAGCACTCGCAGATATGGCCGACATCTCAGAGACACTGATCTGCCGCGCGACACTGACAGCGCGTCACGGTATCTTGGCCTCTGCTTTGTCAGGAATCGACATTGCGATGTGGGATTTGCGAGCGCAACAGGCCGACCAGCCTATCTGGAAAAGCCTTTCGTCTGCGGCCAATGGAACGGTTAGCCTTTATGCCAGCGGGGGTTTGTACGGAACGGGTAAGACACCCAAAATGCTCGCCGAAGAAATGGCGGGGCATGCACAGGACGGCTTTAAGCTGTTAAAAATGAAAGTGGGCGGCGATACGATTGAAGCCGATGTGGCACGGGTTCACGCGGTTCTAGCTGCCTTGCCGGAGCACACAAAGCTGATCATCGACGGCGTTTATACCTATTCGGTGGATGAAGCGTTGCAGGTGTATGAGGCTCTGCCCGAAGGTAGGATCGAGGCGTTTCAATCCCCGACCAAAGCGTGGGATTACGACGGTATGGCACGGCTGTCCCAAGCCGGTGTGCCTGTGATGGCAACCGAGGCAGAATACCGCACCGAGTTACATGAAAAACTGACGCATGACGCACAGGTCGCGTTTTTGCAGATTGCCCCGATTGCCTGCGGTGGTATCTCGCGGGTTATGGCGTTGTCGCGATTGGTTGCAGACACTCCGACGCGCCTGTCGCTTGAAGTGTCCTCAACCGCAGTCGCCTTGATGGCCGCTTGTCAAATCGCGGCAGCTGATCCTGCGGTTGCCCATGTTGAGCATCACAGCGTTCACACCGTCTTTTTCGACACTCTGCGCCTGCAAAGGCAAGCCAACAACCGCCATTCCCTACCTGATGATCCGGGTTTGGGCATCACGCTGCCGAGCAACGACATTTCGACAGCCTATTCGACCGGCGATGACACCATTGCCGAAGTGCCGCGCAAAGCGGTGACGACAATCTGAAACACAACAGTGGAGAGAACGATGAAAAATATACTCACAAGCCTCGCAGTTGCGGGCACAATGGCATTGGGCAGCGTCACCGCCGTTCAGGCCGAAGGCCAAGGGCTGCTTGATACAATCATCGAACGCGACAGCCTTTTGTGCACCGGTCACAACGGCAGCTACCTTGGCTTTGCCGAGGTCGACGGCCAAGGCGAATGGCAGGGCTTTGACATTGAGTTCTGTAAGGCTCTTGCGACCGCAATTCTGGGCAGCCCTGACAAACTGCAAATTATCCCTGTCAGCTGGGCACAACGTTTTCCGTCCATCCAGTCGGGTGACATTGACGTGATCATCAAGGTCACCGGTTGGACCATGACCCGCGACACCGAACTAGGTCTGCAATATTCGCGCCCTTATTTTATCGGCCCGTTCTACGTCATGTCCAAGACCGAGCTTGAGGCAGAAGGCATTGCCGATTTGGAAGGCGGCGTGTTCTGCGTGAACGCAGGCACCACAGTCGAACGCGTCTTGACCGACTATATGGAAACCAACGGGATCGACTACGAACCGCTGGCATTCGAGAAGGGCGAAGAGCTGCGCGCGGCTTTCTACGCCGGTCGTTGCGACGCCATTGCTGGTTTTGGGCCGTTCCTGTCTGCAACGCGGGTGAACGCTGACAACCCTGATGACTTTGAAATCCTTGGGGATGTGCTGGCGCTTGAGCCTGAAGGCATTGTCGTAAAGCAGGGCGAAGATGATCTGCTGGATGTGATCAACTGGATGGTCAGCGCGCTTATCATGGCCGAAGAAAATGGCGTCACGCAGGCGAATGTTGACGAGATGAAGGCCAATCCACCAACGGCGTCAATTGGGCGTTTGCTGGGGTCAACTCCGGGTGTCGGTGCGCGTCTGGGTCTTAACGATGACTGGGCATACAACGTGATCAAGACCGTCGGTAACTACGGTGAGATCTATGACCGGACGGTTGGCGAAGGATCACGCTACAAGCTGCCACGCGGCCTGAACAACCTGTGGAACAACGGCGGTCTGCTCTACCCGCTCGTTCTGGACTAATCGAATTGGCCCGGGCGATTAAGTCGCCCGGGCTCTTCTAGTTTGATAGGGGCCGTCATGTCACAGATATTCGCGTCGCAAAAATTCCGCCGAATTGCAGTTCAAGGTGGTTTCATTCTTGGCGTCGTTGCGTTGATTGCATCCACTATACTGGTTGGCAAAAGCAACATTGCCGACCAAGGTATGGCAACCGGTTTTGGCTTTCTTGAACAAACCACCGGCTGGCCCGTCAACTTTTCGATTATAGAGGTTACAGGCAGATCGACCTATGCCCGCGTTCTTTGGGCAGGTTTGCTCAACACCATGCTTGTGGGGTTTCTGACCCTTATTTTCGCGACGGTTCTGGGGCTGTTGCTGGCGCTGATGCGGGTGTCGTCCAACACACTGATGAAACTGGTCGGCGCGAGCTATGTCGAGGTGTTTCGCAATGTCCCGGTCATCCTTCAGGTATTCTTTTGGTATGCGATCCTGACCCATCTGCCCAGCCCGAAGCAGGCTTATACCCTTGGCGAGGCGTTCTATCTGTCCAACCGTGGCATTATGATGCCTGCCCCCGCCTTGTCAGGCAGCGACATGGCGTGGTTGCTCGTTTCGGTCATTCTTGCCGTTGTATTTCTTGGCCTGACCCGTGAACGCCTGCGGCTTGGCCCCCGATGGGCAATTGCCACCGGGGCGGTCTTTATCGTGTTCGTTGTTGTGCTGCTGACCGGTCGAGAGCCAGATAGCGCCCTGATCTCAACCCCTCAACTCAAAGGATTGCGGTTTGTGGGCGGCATCACGCTAAAGCCCGAATTTACCGCCCTTCTTGTGGGCCTGACGCTTTTTGGGGCCTCTTATATCGGCGAAATCATCCGCGGCGGCCTTCTATCGGTTGATCGTGGTAAGTTGGAAGCGGGCCGCGCTTTGGGGTTCTCGACCTTCCAGATCAATCGGCTGATCCGCATTCCATTGGCCTTTCGCGCCATGCTTCCATCCCTCACGAACCAATACATCTGGCTGATGAAAGGCACGACTGTTGGCATCGCCGTAGGGTATCCAGATTACTTTGCCATCGTATCGACCTCGATCAACCAAAGCGGCCAGACGATGGAACTTTTGGCCCTGCTGATGGGCGGATTCATTCTGATCAACTATTCCATCGGGTTCCTCATGAACATGCTGAACGACCGCATCAAGCTGAAAGGGAGGAGCTAAGCCATGGCAATAGACGCGCACGCCCCCCCACCAATCGCAACGGGCCCGGCTGCATGGCTCCGCAAACATTTCTTTGCGACCTGGTATGACACCATATTTTCTTTGGTCTTTGCCATTCTGATCTATCTTGCCCTGAAAGCCTTCATCGGTTGGGCCTTTGTCGATGCGATCTGGCGGGTGGAGAACAAGGACCTTTGCACGCATGATGCCGGTGCCTGTTGGGCCGTGATCGAAAGCCGGGGGCGGCTGATCCTGTTCGGGCTTTACCCATACGAGGAACAATGGCGTTCAACGCTGGCTTGCCTTGCGGTGATCGTGACTATCGCGCTGTCGTGCCTGCCGAGCTTTTGGTCAATCCGACGTCTGCCGATCCTTTGGGTCGCGGGCTTCACAACTTTCGTTTTGCTGATGCGCGGCGGGTTTGCTGGCCTTGAACTGGTGACATCCGAACAATGGGGTGGCTTGTCCCTGACGATCTTCATCTTCTCCGGTGTCTTTGTCATCGGCATGCCTCTGGCCGTGTTGTTCGCCCTTGCACGGCGGTCCAGCCTACCTGTTATCGCCAAATCCTTTGGCTTCTTCATCGACATCGTGCGATCTCTGCCGCTTCTGACCCTGCTGTTTGCAGCAGCAGTTGTGGTACCGCTTCTTGTGCCAGACTGGTTGCAGGGCAACAAACTGATGCGGGTGGTCATTGCTTTCGCGATCTTCTTCGCCGCCTATCAGGCCGAAATTATCCGCGCAGGCTTGCAGTCCACCTCGCAAGGGCAAGAAGAGGCCGCTGTCGCACTTGGCATGCCCTACTGGTCGCTCGTCATCGACATCCTGTTGCCGCAAGCCTTCCGTAACACGCTGCCGTCGACCATCAATCAGGCGGTGATCACATTCAAGGAAACGTCCATCGTCACAATCATCGGCTTCTTCGAGGTCATGGCCTCGGGCAATGCGGCAATCGGCACCGGTGAATGGGGCAACCAATATGTCGAGGTCTATGTTTTCCTTGCCCTGATCTACTTTGTCTTTGTCTTCGGACTGTCACGCTATGGCGCGTGGCTGGAAACCAGAATGAGGCTCGGTCATGCATGATGCAGCAATCTCAATCCGTGGGCTGGAAAAGTACTATGGTGACTTCCACGCCCTGAAAGACATCAACCTTGAGGTGCCTGACAAACAGACCCTAGTGATTTGCGGCCCGTCCGGTTCCGGTAAATCAACGCTGATCCGATGTATGAACGGGTTGGAAAACTATCGCTCGGGCTCGCTGAATGTGCTGGGTCTGCCTGTCGGGGACGATACCAAAGTGATGGATCAGGTGCGCAAGCGCGTCGGCATGGTGTTCCAGAACTTCAACCTGTTTCCGCACCTCACCATTTTGGAAAACTGCGTTTTGCCGCAGATCCGCGCGCTTGGGCGGGACAGAGCAGCCGCGACGCTTGAGGCGATAGATCAACTCAAGAAAATGCATGTCGACATTCACGCTGAGAAATATCCAGACCAGTTGTCAGGTGGCCAGCAACAACGGGTGGCACTGGCACGCGCCTTGGCGCTCAAGCCGGAAATCATGCTGTTTGACGAACCCACCTCAGCCTTGGACCCAGAAATGATCTCTGAGGTCCTAGAGGTGATGCAGGACTTGGCGCGCGCGGATATGACCATCGTGTGTGTCACTCATGAGATGGGGTTTGCCAAAGCGGTCGCAGACCGTGTGATCCTGATGGCGCAGGGCGAAATCGTTGAAGAGGGCACGCCCGAACAGATGTTCAGCAACCC
>CALHST010000147.1 GCA_938038825.1 uncultured Paracoccaceae bacterium
AGCCGATTTTTGCTGCTTTTACGTCGTCGTCGATGTGGGGCAGGTACTGTTCGAAGTTGTTCGAAAACATTTGCACCAGCTTGTCCGCCTGCAAATCATACGCTGCGGCGTCGTCCCATGTGCGGCGCGGGTCCAGCAGGATGTCCGGCACGCCAGGCACGGACACAGGCACGTCAAAGCCGAAGTTTGGATCCTTGCGGAACTCTCCCTTAGCCATAGTGCCGTCGAGCGCTGCAGTCAGCAAAGCGCGGGTCGCTTTGATCGGCATACGAGATCCCGTACCATACGCACCGCCCGTCCAGCCCGTATTCACCAGCCAGCAAGTTGCGCCGTGTTGTGCGATTTTCTCACGTAACAGATTTCCGTAGACCTCGGGGCGGCGGGGCATAAATGGGGCCCCAAAGCAGGTCGAGAATGTTGGCTGCGGCTCTGTGACGCCCCGTTCTGTCCCGGCGACCTTTGCGGTGAAGCCGGATAAGAAGTGGTACATCGCTTGGGCTGGTGACAGTCGCGCAATCGGGGGCAGCACACCAAATGCGTCACATGTCAGCATGATGATGTTTTTGGGATGCCCACCAAGTGCCGAAGACGATGCGTTGCCAATGTAGTGCAGCGGGTAGGCGCAGCGCATATTGGCCGTCAAACTATCATCTTCGAAATCCAGTTCCTTGGTTTCCGCGTCATAGACCATGTTTTCGATCACGGTGCCGAATTTCGACGTCGTCGCAAAAATCTCTGGCTCAGCCTCAGGGTTCAGATTGATCGTCTTCGCATAACAGCCGCCTTCGAAATTAAAAGTACCGCGATCTGACCAACCATGTTCGTCATCACCGATCAGGGTACGCTCTGGATCTGCGGACAGCGTCGTTTTACCCGTACCGGACAGACCAAAGAAGATGGCTGTATCAACTGGGTTGCCTGTTGCATGGTTCGCCGAGCAATGCATCGGCATGATGCCTTTTTCCGGCAACAGGTAATTCAGCAATGTGAACACAGACTTCTTGTTTTCGCCGGCATATTCCGTGCCGCCGATCAAGATGATCTTCTTGTCGAAATTGAGCGCGATCACGGTTTCGGATGCGCAGTCGTGCTTTGCGGGATCTGCCTGAAAGCTTGGGCAGTTGATGACGGTGAAGTCTGCGAGAAATTCGTCGACCTCATCCAAGTCTGGGCGGCGCAGCATGTGGCGGATGAACAATCCATGCCATGCCATCTCGGTAATCATGCGCACATTGATCGCATGTGCGCGATCTGCGCCCCCGACCAGGTCTTGGACAAAGTAGTCTTTGCCCTGCATGTGGGCCAGCATGTCTTGATGCAGTGCGTCAAAGCCGGCTTCTGACATCTCGGCATTGGCGTCCCACCAAATGGAGTCTTTCACTGACGCCGTTTTGACAACATGTTTGTCTTTGGGAGACCGTCCGGTGAACTTCCCGGTCGAAACAAGGAAGGCACCGCCTTGACCCAGTTCGCCCTCGTCGCGTTTCAACGCGATTTCAATCAAAGCAGGCTCCATCAAGTTATAATAGACGTTCCCCAACCCGGTAATACCTTGATCTTCAAGCCGGAAATTTGGGTTAACCCGTCCATGTGTCATTGATCGTACTCCTGTGCGCCCGGATGATTTGGGCTGTTGATGAACCGCATGGTGCGGCTTTCGCGTCGTCTACACGAAAGGAGTAAAGCAATGATAGAAGGGTGTCGGCTAGTTAGCGCCATCACCGGATAGTTTAGCGCAATCAGCCCCAAGGCGCATCATTGGGGTGATGCATCTTTGCGACAATTTAGGCTTTCCGAAGGGTTTTCTCCTTAAATCGTGACCAATTGAAGCCCCGATTCGCAGTTGTCAGTTGATTCGATTAGTTAAACCGTCAAGTATGAGCGAAAAATATAAGCGTTGAGCAGTACAAGGAAACAGGCAATGTCAAAAATTGCATTGGTGGATGATGATCGGAACATTCTGACTTCAGTGTCCATGACGCTAGAGGCAGAAGGTTTCGAAGTGGAAACCTATAACGACGGGCAAGCCGCGCTGGATGCTTTTAACAAAAAGCTTCCTGACATGGCTGTCCTGGATATCAAGATGCCCCGTATGGACGGTATGGATCTGTTGCAGCGTTTGCGGCAGAAAACGTCGATGCCGGTTATCTTCCTGACATCGAAAGATGACGAGATCGACGAAGTCCTTGGTCTTCGGATGGGGGCAGACGATTACGTCAAAAAACCGTTTTCACAGCGTCTCCTCGTCGAACGCATTCGCGCATTGTTGCGTCGGCAAGACGCGGTTTCCGGTGAAATCGTTGCGGATAGCGAAGAAACCAAAGTGATGTCGCGTGGGGATCTGACCATGGATCCTTTGCGTCACGCTGTGTCTTGGAAAGGGCGCGACGTTTCACTGACCGTGACCGAGTTTTTGCTTCTTCAAGCGTTGGCGCAACGTCCGGGCTTCGTGAAAAGCCGGGATCAGCTGATGGATGTCGCATATGACGACCAAGTCTATGTAGATGATCGGACAATCGACAGTCACATCAAGCGCTTGCGCAAAAAGATGCGAACAGCTGACGATACGTTTTCAGCAATTGAGACCCTGTACGGTATCGGGTATCGTTACAACGAAGAATGACTTCGATATCCTGAACCCGGGGGGCCGTCGTGAAAGACCTTTCGACATCAAAAGACGGCGGAGATATTATTCTGGGCGACGATTGGGTCGCCCCGAACAAAGCTGCGACGGCTGAGCTTGCAAATCAACGTCAACGCCGGAACTTGTTTTCGCTTCGGCGTTCGCCACTTACGCGAAAGATTGTTATCTTCAATCTGATTGCTTTGGCGCTCATGTTTTTGGGTATCTACTACTCGAACACCACACAAAACAGCCTAACAATCCAGCGCAGCGTTGCCATTGTAAACGAAGCGGCACTTGTTGCGGATATGGTCGAATTGCGCCTGAGCCAGGACAGCACGACGGTTTTGGACGATAGCACCAAAACAATGCTGATGCAAACTTTGGATCAGCTGAATATCCCAAGCGGTTCAGAGGTTTACGTGTTTTCCCCGGATGGCGAGACACAAGCTGTCGCTGTTAGTAACCCGGCAGAGACAGTTGGTGAGACTGGGCGGATTTCTGGTACTTTTTTAACGGATGGATTGGCCAAAGTTCTCTCCGTAATTTCTGCGCCGCTGACGCGGATTCGCGGCGAGACTCCGCCAATCGAAGAACAGCTTAAACGCGCGATTCAGGACAATTCGGAAGCAGACGGTAGTTTTCTGTCCCAACTGAATGGCGAAGGCGGAACAGTCTTTTCGGCAGGATCGCCCATTCAAGTTGACGGACAAACCATTGGGATCGTTGCGCTGACAAGTGGTGCAGGAGAAATTGACCGTTTGGCCCGTGAAGAGGGCGAACGTGTGCTGCAGATGTTCGTGTTTGCGACGATCGTTTCAATCGGGTTGAGCCTTGTCCTGGCCTCTACCATTGCAAACCCAATCGCTGACCTATCCGAAGCTGCCGAGTTGGGGCGCGATAAGAATTCCCGTAAAGTGAACCCCGGCCAAATCCGGATTCCGGATTTAACGGCCCGCCCGGATGAGATTGGCCGACTGTCAGGCGCGCTGCGATCCATGGTTGCGGCTTTATACACGCGCATTGAAGGCAACGAACAATTTGCGGCGGATGTCGCACATGAGATCAAAAATCCGCTCGCGTCTTTACGCTCGGCCGTTGGTACGTTGCGGATGGTGAAGCGGGAAGATCAGCGCGACAAGCTGTTGGATGTGATTGATCACGATGTACGTCGCCTTGATCGCCTGGTCAGCGACATTTCGAATGCATCTCGACTGGATGCTGAACTGGTCAAAGAAGAAGAAGAACCCTTTGAGCTGCTCAAGATGCTGGGCAATCTCGGCCAGTACTTGGGGGAAGATGCCAAAAGCAAGGGCATCGAGTTCATTTTGGATATCCCCAAGGAATCCGTGATTGTGCAGGGTCTTGAAGCGCGGCTGGCGCAGGTCTTCGTGAATTTGATCACCAACGCGATTTCGTTCTGTGAAGATGGGGACGCCATCCGTGTGTGGGCGCGCAAGCGGGAAAACCGGATTTTGGTGGTTGTGGAAGACACTGGGCCAGGGATCCCGGATCAAGCACTGGGCAAGATCTTTAAACGCTTCTATTCGGAACGCCCGGAAGAGCATTTTGGAAACAACTCTGGACTTGGACTGGCAATTTCCAAACAAATTGTCGAGGCACATGGTGGCGTGATTTGGGCCGAGAATATCCGGCCAACGGATGCTGATATCACGTCCGAACCTTTGGGTGCACGCTTTGTTGTTGGTTTGCCAATCTAATCAGATCGCGCGGCCGACCTGATGCAGTATTCGGATCTTGCAAAGGATTTGCCCACAGCGATTCATGCATCTGCGGTATCGGTCTTGGGGCAAGGGGTTTTGATTATTGGCCCTTCGGGAAGCGGAAAATCGTCCCTCGCCTTACAATTGATGGCCTATGGTGCTGGCCTGATTAGCGATGATTTGGTGTGGTTGATGCATCGTAAAGACGCGGTGTGGGCAGATCGCCCTCCACAAATTCAGGACGACTTACAGATCGAAGCGCGCGGGTTTGGCCTTTTGCTCGCAAAACCAGCTGGTGCGACCCCGTTGGCTTTGGTGCTAGATTTGTCCAAGATTGAAACGGAAAGATTACCGCGCGCGCAGTCTTTACGGATAGGAAAGCATGATGTGCGATGTTTTCACAAATTGGACACTCCAGCTTTTCCTGCGATGATACTGCAATATCTTTCTTGGGATGCCCAAGCGTGAAAGGCAAACCTATGCCAATAACACCAAGACATGTGATCCTTGTGACCGGCCCGTCCGGTGCGGGCATGTCTACGGCAACCAAAGCTCTGGAAGATGCCGGGTTCGAGGCGATTGACAACCTACCGCTGCGGCTGGTGGGCCGTCTGTTGGATGATGACGGGGCTGACAAGCCGATGTCACTTGGGTTGGACTTGCGCAACCGAGACTTTTCTGCGGACGCCGTTCTGGATCTTGTGACAGAGTTAGAACAGCGTGATGATGTATCGCCGCAGCTTTTGTACTTGGATTGCCGACCCGAGGAAATTATGCGCCGATATTCAACGACGCGCAGGCGCCACCCCATTGCGCAAGCGCCAAGTTTGGCTGAAGGCATTACGCATGAGATTGACCTGTTAAGACCTTTGCGCAACCGCGCCGATGTGTTGATTGATACATCCGGCCTAAATCCCCATGAGCTGCGCGCTGAAGTCGAAAAGTGGTTTGCGCCAAAAGGAGAGCATCAGATCGCAGTGCAGCTGCAGTCATTCTCTTATAAACGCGGGCTGCCGCGTGGTGCGGATATGGTTTTTGACTGTCGGTTTCTGAGAAACCCTCATTGGGTCGAACACTTGCGCCCTCAAGATGGTCGCAATAGCGACGTTCAAGACTATGTCGCTGAAGATCCACATTTCAGTGGATTCTTTGAAAAAGTACGGGACATGGCACTGTTTATTTTGCCTCCGGCGCAGCGCGAAGGCAAAAGTTACTTAACGATTGCCTTTGGGTGTTCCGGTGGCAAACACCGTTCAGTCACATTGGCGGAAAGATTGGCCGAAGACCTTGCGCAAGCAGGATGGCAGGTGTCTAAACGGCATCGGGAACTGGATCGACGCCAAAGCAAAGAGGCGCAGTAAGTGATTGGTATCATCATCGTTGCTCATGGAAATCTGGCGCGAGAGTATCTCGCGGCGGTCGAACATGTTGTGGGTGTACAACCCGGTGTGCGTGCTGTCGGAATCGAAGCGCGTCATGATCGCGATGAAAAACAGCAAGAAATCTGCAAAGCTGCCAATGACGTGGACCAGGGAAATGGTGTTGTCGTTGTGACCGATCTGTTTGGGGGGTCGCCGTCAAATCTGAGTTTGCGGGCATGCGAGCCGCAAGGGCGGCGCATTTTGTACGGTGCAAATTTGCCAATGCTTATTAAACTGGCAAAAAGCCGCGACAAAACTGTGTCGGACGCTGTGCGGGATGCGATGGAAGCTGGCAAGAAATATATTAATAGTCAGAATGTGAGTGCAATGAAGTAAAGCCAAAAGGCTGCTTCTTTGGGGGGAATATGGCGACAGTGACACTGGAAATCGTGAACCAAAAAGGTTTGCATGCGCGTGCGTCAGCCAAATTGGTTGAAGTCGTGGAAGCGTTTGACGCGTCTGCTGAAGTGTCCAAGGATGGCCTAACCGCATCAGGCGATAGCATAATGGGTTTGTTGATGTTGGCAGCGTCCAAAGGAACCAGTATTGACGTGGAAACGTCGGGTCCGGACGCGGATGCTTTGGTGTCTGCGCTGTCGGCGTTGGTGGCCGACAAATTCGGTGAAGATGCCTGAGACGTGTTTCGTCTCATTAGGGGAAAAGGCTGACAAGGTTGGTAGAAAGCACTCAGAATACGCCACCCGTAAATGGGGGCGGGGCGCACAACGATGATGACGCGTTGAGCTTCAACAAGTACGATCGCAGAAGCTTGTCTTATGCGTCGACATTTGAAGATCCGTGGAAATCCACGATCATCCGTGTGATGGAGGCGTTTACAGGCAAGCTCACCATTCTTCGTCTCATTCGGAAATTTGAAAAACGCGGTGCTCCTTCGGGGCAGGCGTTTTGGCGTGCGTGTTTGGATGTCATGGGCATTGATCTGACAACCCCGCAACATCAGCTGGACCGCATTCCAAAAGAAGGCCCCGTGATCGTCGTGGCCAACCACCCGCATGGCATGGTGGACGGCATGATCTTTGGGGATCTGATTGGGCGTGTGCGACCCGACTACCGAATTTTGACGCGCTCCTTGCTTACGGCGATTGACGAAGTGGCGGGCAGCTTCATGATCCCGGTGCCTTTTCCGCATGACGAGGACGCGCAGCGAAAGATGGTTGAAATGCGCGCCAGGGCTATGAAGCACTTGGCGGAAGGCGGGGTTGTGGCCTTGTTTCCATCGGGTGTTGTGGCGTCATCAGATACGATGTTTGGCCCCGCGATTGAGCGTGAGTGGAACGTTTTTACGGCCAAGATGATCCGCAAATCGGGCGCCACAGTGGTGCCTATGCGTTTTCCCGGGCAAAACAGCAGGGCCTATCAAATTGCTAACAAGATTTCACCGATCATGCGGCAAGGATTGCTGCTGCACGAGATCGTGTATTCGCTGAACAAACCGCAAGGGCCGGTTGTCGGCCATCCCATTGACCCTGAAGTCGTCGAAGGCTTCCGTGACGAGCCACGCAAGTTTATGGCATGGCTGCGCGAACATACGATGGCGTTAAAGGATTGATGGTGACGCGTCTTTAACGGGTCGGAACGGGTGTGTCCCCGCGGTAATCATAAAAGCCGCGCTGTGTTTTACGCCCTAGCCACCCGGCCTCGACATATTTGGTCAAAAGCGGGCAGGGGCGATATTTGGTGTCTGCCAAGCCGTCATGCAGGACGTTCATAATCGCCAGACACGTATCCAGCCCAATGAAATCCGCGAGTTCCAAAGGGCCCATTGGATGGTTGGCGCCCAAACGCATCGAACTGTCGATGGATTCGACGTTCCCGACGCCTTCATAAAGCGTATAGACCGCCTCGTTGATCATCGGCATTAAGATCCGGTTCACGATAAAGGCAGGAAAATCCTCGGCGCTGGCCGATGTTTTGCCCAAACGATCCACAACGGCTTTGCAGGCACTGAAGGTTTCTTGATCCGTGGCAATTCCGCGGATCAGCTCCACCAGTTGCATCACCGGAACAGGGTTCATGAAGTGAAACCCCATGAATTTTTCCGGACGATCTGTGCGGCTTGCCAGCCGCGTGATCGAAATGGACGAGGTATTTGATGTTAGGATTGTATGAGGCTGCACATGGGGCAGAAGGTCTTCGAATATGGCCTGCTTGACTGTTTCACGTTCTGTCGCAGATTCGATGACCAAGTCCGCTGCACCCATATCAGCAAGAGATGTTGACGTACGAATCCGGGCCAATGCTGCGGCTTTGTCTTCTTGGGAAATAGTATCGCGGCTGACTTGCCGAACAAGGTTTTTGTCGATGCGGGCAATGGCCGCGCCAAGTGCATCTTCGGAAATATCACTCAGCAACACATCATATCCCGCCACGGCCATAACATGTGCAATCCCGTTGCCCATTTGGCCCGCACCGATCACGGCCACTGTTTTGATTTCCATGTTTTTGCCCCACATTGTTGCGGCGCAGCATAGGCCCGGAGTGTGGTCATCAGCAAGCCCCTGTACCTGATCCATATTGAAACGATTTGTGCGTTTAGGAATTTTGCAAGATTCGTCTGTCAGGTTGGTCTCGTGGGAAAATTTGGTGGGTGTTATGACCTTTGATGCATTGGGCGATGCCGCCCTTGATTATTTGCCGTGTCGGTATGAAAACTCGAAACTTTTGTTTAGGGGGCCTCGACAGGATTTATCAAAACCGTATGTCGCGTTCTTTGGCGGTACCGAAACATATGGCAAGTTTATTGAAATGCCGTTTGTGGAACAGTTGAATGGCGCGTTGCCATTGAATTGCGTCAATTTCGGATGTCTGAACGCAGGGGTGGATGTTTTCTTGCATGATCCATTCCTGCCGGACGCGGCCAGACGCGCGGATGTGACGGTTCTTCAAGTTCCGTCAGCGCAGAACATGACAAATCGACTGTACTCTGTGCATCCGCGCAGGAATGACCGATTTGTTGCAGCCACGCGCATGTTGAACACGATCTTTCCAGATGTGGATTTTGCGGGCTTTCATTTCAACAAGCACATGCTGAAGCATTTGCGCGAGGTTTCGCCAGATCGTTATCGCATTGTGGAACAAGAATTGTCCCATGCATGGACAGCACGGATGGAAACATTGTTGACCCGGATTTCCGGTCGGGTTGTTTTGTTGTGGGTTTCTGCGCGCACACCTGATGAAATGGATCGCATAGAGATTGATCCAATGCATGTGACCCGCGAAATGTTGGTGCACATGACGACGAAAGTGACGGAGTTTGTCGAAGTTACGTTAAGCCCGGACGCTTTGGCAGCACCTTTGCAGGGGATGGTTTTCAATCAAATGGAAGCTCCGGCTGCGCGCGAGATGCTGGGCTTGCAGGCCCATAACGAAGTATTCGCTGCATTGCATCCGGTTCTGGAGAGAATGCTGCAATAACAAAAAAGGCTCTCTGATTGTCAGAGAGCCTTTTCAATTGTTTGATTAGGGCCGATTAGCCCAGTTTTTCAGTCAGTTCTGGTACCGCATCAAAAAGGTCGGCAACCAAGCCAAAGTCGGCAACTTGGAAGATCGGTGCCTCTTCGTCTTTGTTGATTGCAACGATGATTTTGCTGTCTTTCATGCCGGCCAAGTGCTGAATCGCACCCGAGATACCAACAGCGACATACAAATCAGGGGCAACAACTTTACCTGTTTGACCGACCTGCCAGTCGTTCGGGGCATACCCTGAGTCAACTGCTGCACGGGATGCACCGACGGCTGCGCCCAAGGCGTCTGCCAGTTTTTCGATCAGTGCGAAATCCTCTTCGGACCCAACACCGCGACCACCGGAAACAACAACACCCGCGGATGTCAGCTCGGGGCGGTCGCTTGCAGCAACCTTGTCTTCCACCCATGAGGACAGGCCAGGATCAGCGGCAGCAGACACAGTTTCAACCGAGGCAGAGCCGCCTTCGCCAGCCGCGTCAAACGTGGATGTGCGAAATGTGATCACTTTTTTTGCGTCATTTGATTTGACCGTTTGGATCGCGTTACCCGCATAGATCGGGCGTTCGAAGGTGTTGCCATCGACGACGCCGGACGCATCAGAGATCACCATAACGTCAAGCAGTGCCGCAACACGTGGCATGACATTCTTTGCGTCTGTCGTCGCGGGGGCGACGATGTGTTCGTAGTCGCCTGCCAAAGACACCAGCAATGCCGCGGTCGATTCCGCCATGCGATGCCCAAGCGACGCATCCTCGGCGACTAATACTTTGGACACGCCGTCGATTTTAGCCGCCGCGTCGCCTGCCGCAGCAGCAGAGCCACCCGCGCACAGAACTGTAACATCACCCAGTTGCTTTGCCGCTGTAACCGCTTTGGACGTTGCGTCCATCGCCAATTCGCCGTCGGTCACTTCTGCCAGAAGAAGTACAGCCATTATACTGCCCCCGCGTCTTTGAGTTTCGTTACCAGCTCGTCAACCGAGCCCACTTTGATACCCGCCGCACGTGTTGCAGGTTCTTCGGTCTTTACGACTTCCAATCGGGGTGCAACGTCGACGCCGTAATCGTCTGCTGTCTTTTCATCCAAAGGCTTCTTCTTTGCCTTCATGATGTTCGGCAGCGACGCATAGCGCGGTTCGTTCAACCGCAAATCCACAGTGATGATTGTGGGCATGCTCACTTCGATGGTTTGCAAGCCGCCATCCACTTCGCGTGTGACTTTGGCTTTGTCAGCTGCGATTTCAACTTCAGAGGCAAAGGTCGCTTGGCTCCAACCCAGAAGGGCGGATAGCATTTGGCCAGTTGCGTTCATATCGTTGTCGATGGCTTGCTTACCGCACAGAACCAATCCGGGCTGCTCTGCCTCGACCACTTTGGCCAAGATTTTTGCAACGCTCAGGGGTTCGATGTCATTGTGCACGTCATCCGCCGCAATCACCAAAATCGCGCGGTCGGCGCCCATCGCCAAGGCCGTGCGCAGGGTCTCTTGGGATTGCTTCACACCGACAGAGACCGCGATCACTTCGTCCGCTTGGCCTGCCTCTTTCAAACGGATGGCCTGTTCTACAGCAATCTCGTCAAAAGGGTTCATCGACATTTTTACGTTGGCGAGATCTACTCCGCTGCCATCCGCTTTGACGCGAACTTTCACATTGTAATCGATCACGCGCTTGACCGGTACGAGGACCTTCATTGCGGTATCTCCTAATGGTTTCATGCAGGCAAATGGGCCTGCACGTGCATAAATCTCGTCTCAGATATCGAAGCTGCGGACTGCGCAACAGGATAAAATCGACATTCGCCCATATTCTGACGTCGCGTTTGTGAAATTCCAACCGTTTTTTTCACGGAAAGTGCAACTTTGTGATGGAACCGTAGATCAGATTCTAGCGATTTGCGCCCGGAACCCACAGAACATCATCTTTGCCACCGTTATTTGCAACGCGAGCAGCCACGAAGAACCAGTCGCTGAGGCGGTTCAGGTATTTCACGGCGGCGGGGTTGATGGCTTCCATAGTAGCCAATTCAACAGACAGCCGTTCTGCACGGCGCGCCACTGTCCGGCACACGTGCAAATGCGCAGACAAGGCTGATCCACCGGGCAGAATAAAGCTGCGCAGCGGTTCCAGATCGGCGTTCATAGCGTCGATCTCTGCCTCCAGGCGTTCAACCTGCGCTGTAACCATGCGCAAAGGGGGATATTCAGACTCGGCATCTTTTTCCATGTCGGGGCGACACATATCTGCACCCAAATCAAACAGATCATTTTGAATGCGCGACAACGCCACGTCCATGTCACCATCTGCGACCAAGCGTGCAACGCCTACGAAAGAGTTCAACTCGTCTGAAGTGCCATAGGCCGTAACGCGCATGGCATGCTTTGCGACCCGGGTTCCATTACCCAAGGCCGTTTCGCCCGCGTCTCCGGTTTTTGTGTAGATCTTGTTGAGAACAACCATCAGTTTCCGCCCCCTCCGCGGATTGCGACAAGGATGAGGATCAAGACAACAGCGCACGCTTGCACGATAATCCGAAGCCGCATCATTTTGTTGGAACGCACACTGGAGTCCTTGCCGCCTTTGGCAAAACTGCCAAGCCCAAGGGCCAGAATAACAACCACGCCAAGGCAAAGCAGCATGATGGCGATGAATAGCGGATCTTGAGCCATTGAACCCTCGTGTTTAGTGATGTGACTTATCTAGATGCAATTGCCACAAAGACCAGCGCTTTAGCCACGTGACAGAATGTTATCCAACATGCGTGTTGGCAAAATGCGCCGCAAAGTTCCCATGATATAGGTTGGGGTTGTGACGTAATAACGCGGCTTTGGACGTGTGGCTGTGACGGCCTTGAGCAGTTTTTTCGTGACGGCAGACGCGGGAAGTTCGAATTTATCTGGGCCTGCACTGGAATATAGCCGCTGCATCAGCTTCATGCGATATTGTTCCGCCCGAGGCGAGCTTTCCCAATCAATCCAATGTTCGAAGTGCGGAATAGAATTCACGCGGATCTTGGACGTGATGGGGCCGGGTTCGATCAGAACAACTTCGATCGGGGTGTCTTTCAATTCGATCCGCAACGTGTCGGTCAGCCCTTCCAGTGCGAACTTGGTCGAATTGTAAGCGCCCCTCCAAGGCATCGTCACAAAGCCAAGAACCGAAGAGCATTGCAGAATGCGGCCATGCCCTTGGGCGCGCATCACTGGAATGACGGCACGCGATAGCTCGTGCCAACCAAAGAAATTCGCCTCAAAGATTGCGCGCAGCGCGTTTGTTGGCAGGTCCTCGACCGCGCCGGGAATCGCATAAGCGCCGTTGTTGAACACCGCGTCCAATGTGCCGCCCGTTGCTTCCAACGTCTTGGCCAATCCGATCAGAATGCTGTCCGTATCCGTGTAATCGATCCGTGGGCTTTCAAAGCCCTCAGCCTGCAAGCGTGCACAATCTTCGGCCATGCGGCACGATGCAAACACGCGCCAACCTGCGGCGCGCATTCCATGTGCTGCGTCATAACCAATGCCCGAGGAGCACCCGGTAATAAGGATAGATTTCTGTGTCATAGGACGCACCCCTGCAGGGACTTTGCAGAAAAAGCAAGAGTGCGTAAGGGATCAGCTGCCCGTCAGCAGAAAATCGGCGATCCATCCTTGGGTGTCATTGTCCACAGACCGGAAGCGCACCCAACCCGTACCCGTATCTTCAAGGACTTCCACTTCGTCCCCGCGCACGAGCCGACCGACAACATTGAATGTTGTACCCGGCCCGCCGCGCACGTTCACACGATTGCCGGAAACGACGCGCGTCTCTACAAATCCGATTGTCGTAGTTTGCGGCGCAGGGGCTGCAACAGGAGTCGGCTCTGGCACAGGATTGGCGCCAGCAATCAGGCTTGGGATCAGCGTTACACTTTCACCCTGTTGAACGGCCTGAGTAATTGTGGCTTCTGCCTCAAGCGTCTTTTGCTGTGGAAGGTTAACGGGAACGGCTGCGCGACCTTCAAGAACATCGTCGACGGAAGTCAGGTTCAAAGCCACCCGTGTCACGTCGGCATTGTCTGTGGTTTGCGCCGTCAATGCATTTGCTTTGTCTTCAGCAAACTGCGCGCTTACGGGTTCAAAATCTGAACCACCGCTCATTTGATAAAAAGCAAAGCCCAAAAAGGCGAATGTAACCAAGATAAGTCGTACCATCGAACAAGTCCCCCACACGCAATTCCATGCATGGTCGTCAAAGTGTAAAAGTGCAGTTCCCCAACTGTATATCTCATTATTGTGATTCTGTGTGAGTGAAGAGTGGGAAATTCCTTACCCTATTCCCTCGTTGCAAAACTGCCTCAGCCGAAAATCACAAACAGGTGTTTTGTGTGCTTGAAGGGTAAGAGTAGCCCAGCTACACAGCATGTATGTCAGATACCAAAGATGACCCCAATATCAGCCAGCCTGAGTTAAGCGAACCGCTGCGGCGCGCGCTGGGTGATCGCTATCTGACCTATGCATTGTCCACAATTATGCACCGGGCGTTGCCGGATGCGCGGGATGGATTAAAGCCAGTTCATCGAAGAATCTTGTTTGCCATGCGCGAATTGCGCCTGTCCGCGACGGGTGGCTTCCGGAAATCTGCCAAGATTTCGGGCGACGTGATGGGGAACTATCATCCGCATGGCGACGCGGCGATCTATGATGCGATGGCGCGACTCGCACAGGATTTCAACGTGCGCTACCCGTTGGTGGACGGGCAGGGTAACTTCGGCAACATTGACGGAGACAACCCGGCGGCGTCACGTTACACCGAGGCGCGCCTGACCGTTGTGGCCGAGGCCTTGCTGGACGGGTTGAACGAGAATTCCGTCGATTACCGCGAAAATTATGACGGGACGCTGACCGAACCAGTTGTGCTGCCCGCCAAGTTCCCGAACTTGCTGGCCAACGGGTCAAGCGGGATCGCAGTGGGGATGGCGACAAACATTCCGCCCCACAACATTGCCGAGCTGATCGACGCCTGTTTGCATCTGATCAAAGTACCAGATGCGCGCGACGACACTTTGTTGAACTTTGTGCCGGGCCCCGACTTCCCAACCGGGGGCGTTATTGTTGAGCCAGAAGACAACATTGCGCAGGCTTATCGGACAGGCAAAGGCGGCTTCCGCCTGCGCTGCCGTTACGAGGTCGAGGATCTGGGGCGGGGCCAGTGGCAGATCATTGTCACCGAGATCCCCTATCAAGTTCAGAAATCCAAGCTGATCGAAAAGATCGCGGAAGTCATTCAGAACAAAAAGATCCCGATCTTGGGTGATGTGCGTGATGAAAGTGCGGACGATATCCGTCTTGTGCTGGAGCCTAAATCCAAGAACGTGGACCCGGATGTTTTGATGGGCATGCTCTATCGCCATTCGGATCTGGAAGTGCGCTTTTCGATGAACATGAATGTGTTGATTGATGGTGTCACGCCAAAGGTGTGCTCTCTCAAAGAGGTGCTGCGCGCGTTCCTTGATTTCCGCCGCGAAGTTCTGATCCGCCGATCACAACACCGGATGGAAAAGATTGATCACCGGTTAGAGGTTTTGGAAGGCTTTATCATCGCCTTCCTGAATCTGGATCGCGTGATCGACATTATCCGGTACGACGATGATCCCAAAGCCGCGCTGATGCGCGAGGATTGGGGCAAGGATCATAAACGTGCAGACGACGAACATGATTATGTGTCGCCAGCACGGGGAGAGGGCGAACTAAGCGACGTTCAAGCTGACGCTATTTTGAATATGCGTCTGCGGTCCTTGCGCCGTTTGGAAGAGCTTGAATTGCTGCGCGAACAAGAAGCATTGATGGCCGAACGCGCGGGTCTGGAAGACTTGTTGGACAGTGTTGATCTGCAATGGACAAAAATTTCTGAAGAATTGAAAGAGGTCAAAAAGGACTTTGGCAAAAAGTACGCGGGTGGTGCACGCCGCACAACTTTTGCCGAAGCCGGGGAAGTGGAAGACGTCCCGATCGAGGCCATGATTGAACGCGAGCCGATCACAGTTGTGTGCAGTCAGATGGGCTGGGTGCGTGCCATGACTGGCCATATTGATTTGACCCGTGAATTGAAATTCAAGGACGGTGATGGTCCGCGTTTTATCTTCCATGCGGAAACCACGGACCGGTTGCTGGTGTTCGGTTCCAATGGGCGGTTCTATACGGTCAGTGCATCGAATTTGCCGGGTGGGCGCGGCATGGGCGAGCCACTGCGTTTGATGGTGGATTTGCCCAACGAAGCTGAAATCATTGACATTTTCATTCACCAGCCTGACCGAAAGCTTCTTGTTGCTTCCTCGGCGGGGGATGGATTTATCGTGCCGGAACAAGACGTGATTGCACAGACGCGGACAGGCAAGCAGGTGCTGAATGTGCGTGGCGACGTACGGGCCAAGATATGCAAACCTGTATCGGGGGACGCGGTCGCGGTTGTTGGCGAAAACCGGAAAGTTCTTGTCTTCCCATTAGACGAGTTACCCGAAATGGGCCGTGGCAAAGGCGTGCGTCTGCAGAAGTACAAAGACGGTGGTCTTAGCGATGTGACCACGTTTACTCTTGCGGATGGCCTTACTTGGCTGGACCCAGCGGGCCGGACACGCACAGAAACCGAACTGGCAGAGTGGAGCGGGAAACGCGCCAGCGCGGGTCGCATGGCACCACGGGGTTTTCCAAGGGATAACACATTTACGTAAAGCCGAAATCCGCTTACTGTCCGTTGCATTAAAACGAAAATGACAGATTGAGTGAGATATGACAGCCAGCATACCGGGACATTATCACGGCAAAGGTAGTCCGCTTTTTGCGCTTTATTTAAAAACAGCTGTTCTGACCATTTTGACATTGGGGATTTACCGTTTCTGGGGAAAAACCCGAATTCGGAAATACATTTGGTCAGCCACCTCTGGTAACAACGACAGCTTTGAATACACAGGTACGGGGCTGGAAAAGTTCCTGGGGTTCTTGATCGCCATCGTTGTTTTGGCGATTTACCTTGGGATTGTTCAGATGATCCTGTTCTATTTTGGACTTGCGGTGTTTGGCGAACCTCAGTCAGATATTGAAGCGCTGGCCCAACTTGCTGGTATCTACATTACTGTATTTGCGGCCGTTCCGTTGTTTCTGTTCGCCCAGTATCGTGCGCGGCGGTATCGCATGGCAAGAACGCGTTGGCGGGGTCTTCGGTTTGGTATGGAGACTGGCGCATGGGGATACGTTTTGCGTGCAATCGGGCACTACCTTTTGACCTTTTTGACGTTGGGTTTGTTGCTGCCGCGCCAAACGTTTTATCTTGAGAAATATATGACGGACCGTACTTGGTATGGTGACGCAAAATTTGTTCAAGTCGGGAAATGGACGGCGCTTTATCGTGGAATGAAGCATATCTTCATCGGGGTCGGTCTTATGATCGTTGGGCTCGCGATCACAGCGTTCACCCAATCTCCCGCTCCCATTCTTATCTTTGGTATCGTGGGCTATTTTTGGGCTTTGATCGGCTTGGTTTCTTATCGGATTTTTTCGTTAAACTATCTCACGCGGCATAAAGTATTGGATAAAGAAGTCTCGTTCACCTCTGATGCCAGCACAGCCGAAGTTGTGGGGATATATATCGTGGGGTCATTGGCAATCGCGGTGCTTGGTGCGATCCTTGGGTATATCGCAACCACAGTTGTGGCGGGTGCGCTTGCGGGATTGGGCACGGTTGCTTTCGAAGACTTATCGAACATAAATTTCGTTGTGTTTTTGGTCCCGGTGTTAAGTTACATCATTTTCTTTCTGTTATTCGGCGGTCTTTTTCTTGTTCTCATTACCCAAAAAGTCATAGCGCATGTGGTGTCGAACGTCACAGTGTTGAACGCAGATCATCTTGACACAATTCGCCAACGGGCCGCCGACAAAGGGGCTGACGCCGAAGGCTTTGCGGACGCGCTCGATGTTGGGGCTGCTGTATGAGTGCGTGTTCTGGCCGGTATTTCGGTGGCGAAACCGGCCAGCGTTTGACCGTTCAGGTCGATGCGTTTGTGAATGGAACGACCCTTGTCATAGCGCACGAAGATCTTCCAAACGGGCGTCTGTCATGGCCATTTAGCGAATTGCGCGCTCTGTCTGATGGCGCACGCAAAGATCAACTCACCCTGACGCTGCGTGCGGATACATCTGACGACAGCGCATTGGTTGAAACTGCACGCCTTACGATCGACGATGACCCAACAATCGCCGTTTTGCGTCGGCATTGCCCAAATCTGACCAAACGTGATGTCGGCAAAGGCACTGTTTGGAAAGTGGTGTCCAGATCCGCCATGGCGTTATCTGCCGTTGCGGTAATGATCTTTGTGATTGTGCCTGCTTTGGCCGACACGATGGCGCGTCTCATCCCCATTGAACGGGAAGTGCGATGGGGCAAGGCCGTCGTGGCACAAATTGAACGCG
Source organism: uncultured Paracoccaceae bacterium (assembly GCA_938038825.1). Taxonomy (GTDB): domain Bacteria; phylum Pseudomonadota; class Alphaproteobacteria; order Rhodobacterales; family Rhodobacteraceae; genus Aliishimia. Next base: position 17,694 of record CALHST010000147.1, read on the forward strand.
CATTTGGGGCCACGGAACTTGGCGCATTGCATTGTGAAAACCCAGAAGGTCTTGCGGTACTTGATGCAATGGTCACGCGTCTGACATCCGGCGCTGATGTCGTGTATGATTTGAATGTTCAGGTTTTTAACCACCCAATGGTCAACGCATTTGCCGCACCGGGTGGGCAGGTGGTGATCATGCGCGGCTTGCTAGACAAGGCATCGTCTGCGGAAGAGGTCGCGGGCGTTCTTGCGCATGAAATTGGTCATGTCGAAAGCCGGGATGTGACGCGTAACGGTTTGCGCGCGGCAGGATCCGCGGGCCTTTTATCGCTTGTGTTTGGTGACTTTGCAGGTGGCACCGTGGCCGTTTTAGTCGCGGAAGCGGCGTTGAACGCGTCTTATACCCGCGAGGCAGAAGCCGAAGCGGATCGGTATGCGCATAGAATGTTAGAGACTGCACAGGTTAGCGCGCGGGGTTTGGCGACATTCTTTGATGTCCTCTCGAACGAGGAACGTGGACTAGAGATCCCAGAATACCTGTCCAGCCACCCAGCAACAGAAGGGCGCGCGGAAGCCGCAAAACGTGTTGCACAAGTGCAGGGGAGCACGCGCCCGATTTTGACCGAAAAAGAATGGTCTGCTTTGAAAGGGATTTGCAAAAAAGCATAAACCCCGCCGTTGAGGGTCTTGAACGCGCGGCCCCCATTCCGGCCGATCACTCTTGTCGAAAAGGTGTACGCTGGCCATTGTGCAGTGATTGCACACACGGCTTCAGTCATGTAGCAATTCGAAAACGGGCAATCGCAGAAGGTCTTGGAAGAATGGTGCGTGGTTTAGTTGGTGTTCTTGCTTTTGTGGCTTTGGCTGCGTGCAGCACAGATGGTCGCAAAGATCTGGAAGAACCCGCAGTGCCGTTGGGCCAATTTAACCTTGGTCATAACGTTGTCATCGCCGACAAAGCCGTCAAAGGTCCGCTAAGCCGCGACATGAGCAAGGAAGACCTTTCAGCGGCTTTGCAAACGGCGATCGCAGACCGATTTGATCGCTATGATGGCGACAAGCTTTATCATTTTGGTATCAGCGTCGAAGGCTATGTATTGGCCGCCCCGGGCATTCCGTTGGTGTTTTCTCCGAAATCTGTGATGATTATCAACGTCACCGTTTGGGACGATGCAGCTGGTACTAAGCTGAACGAAAAACCCAAGCAGATGACCATCTTCGAAAGCTTGTCGGGCGAAACTGTGGTCAGTTCGGGCTTGACCCAATCCAAAGAAAAGCAGTTGGAAAACTTGACGATTAATGCGGCAAAGCAAATCGAAAAGTTCCTTGTCCGGCAGCAAAAGGAAGAGGGTTGGTTTCTGACCCCTACTTCGGAAAATGGCGAAACGTTGACCGGGCCATCTGTTGACGGTGCTGCGTCTGATGCGCTGGAAGATGCGGCCGCTGTATTAGAAGACGCATAAGCTGCGTCATCTCAACGCTTGATTTTTTTGCCTGTTCGCAATATCAGCCGCGCGGAGTGAATCCGGGTCGCGCGAGACCCCATAACCAAAGGGCGCCTGAAGGACATGGCAAAGGAAAAGTTTGAACGTAATAAGCCGCACGTCAACATCGGCACAATTGGCCACGTTGACCACGGTAAGACGACACTGACAGCGGCGATCACGAAGTACTTTGGTGATTTCCAAGCGTATGACGCGATTGACGGCGCGCCAGAAGAAAAAGCACGTGGGATCACGATCTCTACGGCGCACGTTGAGTATGAGACTGAAACACGTCACTACGCTCACGTTGACTGCCCAGGCCACGCTGACTACGTGAAAAACATGATCACAGGTGCGGCGCAAATGGACGGCGCGATCTTGGTTGTGAACGCAGCCGACGGCCCAATGCCACAGACCCGCGAGCACATCTTGCTCGGCCGTCAGGTTGGCATCCCGTACATGGTTGTTTACATGAACAAAGTTGATCAGGTTGACGACGAAGAGTTGCTCGAACTGGTTGAAATGGAAATCCGTGAGCTGCTGTCTTCTTACGAATATCCTGGCGACGACATCCCTGTGATCCCTGGTTCTGCGCTTGCAGCCATGGAAGGCCGTGATGACAACATCGGTGCAGATTCAATCAAAGCTCTGATGGCTGCGGTTGACGACTACATCCCAACACCTGCACGTGC